>NZ_JBFROI010000032.1:0-36388 GCF_041471405.1 Vibrio sp. 10N.261.52.C11 | reverse complement strand
TTACTTTAATTGGTATTAGTCGGTAATTCCTGCTTTTAATAAAACCTGGCCTTAAAAGTGTAAGTGCTTACTTATCCCAGTCTCTTTTATAAACAACCAACAGCACAAACTACGCTTCTTTATGAGAACTGTTCTCAATATTTTGTTAAATTTTAGTCGTTATTACTAAAAGGCAACAAATATGGATATCTCCCGTCGTAAGTTTATTCAATCATCTCTCGCTATATCTGCACTCACTGTACTGCCCGCTTGCTCAATGAAACGGTCGGTTGATGAACAAGGAAAGTATGTTTATGACTTAACGGCAGAGCCTTCAACCGCTGAACTCGTGACGGGGTTTGAGACTGATATTCTAGGCTTTAATGGTCAGATTCCAGCACCAACGATTCGATGTCGACAAGGTGAAAAGGTAACGATCCGTTTTACCAACAAGCTATCAGAACCGACAACTATTCATTGGCATGGTTTAAGGATTCCTATCGAAATGGATGGGGTTCCCTTCTTGAGCCAACCACTGATCATGCCAGGTGAAACATTCATTTATGAATTTACGCCACCAGATGCTGGCACGTTTTGGTATCACCCACATATGAACAGCGTTAAGCAGCTTGGTATGGGCTTGGTTGGTCTAATTATCGTAGACGAGAGCATTCCAGTGCAGTTTGATGAAGAGCACGCACTGATGCTTAAACATTGGCATATAGATAAGAAAGGCCAATGGAAAGATCTAATGATCCCACGACTCAGTGCTCGTATGGGTACGCCAGGAGAGTGGAGTAGCGTTAATGGAATACATGAGCCTATCTATCAGTTAAAACAACATGCAACGACTAGGCTACGTATCGCTAATGTCGATAATACGATCACTTATCCTATTGCTGTCGAAGGGGCTGAGGCATGGGTGATTGCCATTGATGGTAACCCTGTAAAAACACCTTATAAGCTGACGCAACATAAAATTGGTCCAGGGATGCGAGTGGATATTGGACTGATAGCACCCAAAGCCGGTGGGCGAGTTAGCGTCCTTCAAATGAAAGGACGCTTTCCTTTCTCTTTGTGTGAGTTCGAGGTTGTAGATTCAACCCTTGTTGAGAATCGCTCTCTGCCTTCTTTACCCCTTAATCCTGTGCCCAATTTAGATTTGGCTAATGCAGAAGAAATCGACTTTTTATTTGAATGGGAAGGGGCGGTTTCTCCAGTATCTAAAGATGGAAAATCTATGCCTAAGTTTTGGCTAACTAATAAACGAGCATGGGAGGGGATGAGCAAAGATAATATCCCTGAACCGTTGGCGACTTTAGAGCTGGGAAAAACCTATATATTCGATCTTAAGAACGTCACTCAATATCATCACCCGATTCACATTCACGGCCATACATTCACTGTATTGGAACTTGATGGGAAGAAAGTTGAAGAACCTTTCCATACTGATACAGTGTTACTTGGAAAAAATGGCCGCGCTAAAGCTGCATTTGTAGCCGACAACCCTGGCCGCTGGATGTATCATTGTCATGTTATAGAACACATGAAAACGGGTTTGATGGGATATATTGAAGTTAAGTGACACCTGTAACGTTTAATATTTGCGCATGCATTCTTAGTTTCTACCCTCGCTTTTATCGGCGTTAAAGCTAGAATATAGGGATTATTGTTTGGGAGGATTCATGGGTCAGTTATCTATTCTAGGTTTTATCGCCATCGGTGGCGCGTTTGGTGCTTGTTCACGTTACTTGATTTCAGAGTTATGCGTTGTGATGTTAGGGCGTGGTTTTCCTTACGGTACGCTGACTGTTAACGTAATTGGCTCTTTGATTATGGGATTGCTCATCGCCGCGTTTGAAAATGAGATGGTTGCGACGGAGCCGTGGAGACAAATTATCGGTCTTGGTTTCCTTGGAGCCCTGACGACATTTTCTACGTTTTCGATGGATAACGTGCTTCTTATGCAGCAGGGTGCGTTCTTCAAGATGGGGCTCAATGTACTGCTCAATGTGGTTCTCAGTATTTCAGCCGCATGGATCGGCTTCCAACTTCTGATAAAGTCTTAAAACTTTCTTACGATTTGTTAAAAACTCGGCTTGGTTTATCCAAGCCGTTTTTATATACTCGATCGTACTTGTCGGAGTGCCATATGGCTGAGACCGTTAACTCGGGATCCGTTGAACCTGATCAGGCTAATACCTGCGAAGGGAACAAGAGTAGATATCTAACTAGAATCCTTCTAGAGATCTATCTCCAGATCACAACTGCATTTTCTTGCTGTGATCCCTCTTGTAGCATCTTATCCGTCAAGCATTTTTATCCCTATAAATAATGGCTAAAAGCCAAGGAAAAATGCTATGTCGAGTCGTAAACAAGCAAGACTGGAAGCGAAGAATTTCATTGATTCTTTATCTGTACAACCTTATCCAAACTCAAAAAAAGCTTACATCCAAGGGTCTCGAGCGGACATTCAAGTCCCTGTCCGAGAAATATCCCTCGCAGATAGCCTTGTTGGTGGCAGCAAAAAAGAGCCTGTATTCGAACCTAATGAGCCAATTCATGTCTACGACACCTCAGGTGTTTATACCGATCCTACGCATGAAATAGACCTTTATAGTGGCCTTCCTAAGTTGCGAGAGCAATGGATTGAAGAGCGTGGTGATACGGAATTGCTCGATGATGTAAGCTCTGTTTACACCAAAGAACGTTTAGAAGATGAAACCCTAGACGACCTTCGTTACGGAAACCTGCCTCGAATTCGTCGCGCTACTGGCGACCAATGTGTAACTCAACTGCATTATGCTCGTCAGGGAATTATCACTCCTGAGATGGAGTACATTGCGATACGTGAGAACATGGGGCGTCAGAAGTTCGCTGATGAACAGCTTAATCACCAACACCCAGGCCATAACTTTGGCGCAAACCTGCCAAAAGAAATTACCCCTGAGTTCGTGCGTAAAGAGGTCGCTGAAGGCCGAGCTATCATCCCTTCAAACATCAACCACCCAGAATCAGAACCTATGATTATTGGCCGAAACTTCTTAGTGAAAGTGAACGCCAATATCGGTAACTCTTCTGTAAGCTCTTCGATTGAAGAAGAAGTTGAGAAGCTAGTATGGTCGACTCGCTGGGGCGGCGATACCGTAATGGATCTTTCTACTGGCCGTAATATCCACGAGACTCGTGAATGGATCCTACGTAATAGCCCAGTGCCGATTGGTACGGTTCCTATGTATCAGGCGCTTGAGAAAGTGAATGGCGTAGCCGAAGACCTTAACTGGGAAGTGATGCGCGATACTTTGATTGAACAAGCGGAGCAGGGCGTTGATTACTTCACTATCCATGCTGGTTTGCTTCTTCGTTATGTTCCTATGACGGCTAAGCGTGTGACAGGTATTGTTTCTCGTGGTGGCTCTATTATCGCGAAATGGTGTCTTGCACATCACCAAGAAAGCTTCCTATACACACACTTCCGCGAGATCTGTGAGATCTGTGCGAAGTACGATGTGGCTTTGTCACTAGGTGACGGCCTACGTCCTGGCTCTATTGCAGATGCCAATGATGAGGCTCAGTTCTCGGAGTTACGTACTCTAGGTGAGTTAACTAAAGTGGCTTGGGAATACGATGTTCAGGTGATCATTGAAGGTCCTGGACATGTACCTATGCATCTTATTAAAGAGAACATGGATGAGCAGTTAGAGCACTGCCATGAAGCGCCTTTCTATACGTTAGGCCCGCTGACCACTGATATTGCACCGGGTTATGACCACATTACCTCTGGTATTGGCGCGGCGATGATTGGTTGGTACGGCTGTGCGATGCTTTGTTATGTAACACCTAAAGAGCATTTGGGCTTACCAAATAAAGAAGATGTGAAGACTGGCTTGATTACTTACAAGCTGGCAGCACATGCAGCAGACTTGGCAAAAGGGCATCCGGGCGCACAAATCCGAGATAATGCATTATCTAAAGCTCGTTTTGAATTCCGTTGGGAAGACCAATTTAATCTAGCTTTAGATCCAGAAACAGCCCGTTCTTTCCACGATGAAACCCTGCCACAAGAATCGGGCAAGGTTGCTCACTTCTGCTCTATGTGTGGACCTAAATTCTGTTCAATGAAGATCTCTCAAGAAGTTCGAGAGTACGCGAAAGACACTGAACAAGTGGCTGCTGATCAGGCTATCGAGATTAAGATGCTTGATAATCCGTTGGAAGGGATGCGTCAGAAATCACAAGAGTTCCGTGATACTGGCTCTGAACTTTATCACCCAGCAGTAGGCGCAAAAGAAGCTCAATTAGAGGAATAATGACAGTGAAGATTCTTATCCCATCTCAAAATATTGAGCTAACGGGAGAGGTGCAAAGCTGTCTATTGGTTGCTAAGCGACAAGGCTTGGCAACCGATGCAGTTGAGTTGGGTGTAAGCCCAACTCAATGCTTCTCTATCGTTGATGCTCAGCAAGCGTTATCTATTGGTTTTGCTCATGATGTTGATTCATTGGCGGAGTGTCGCTCAAGTGAGCTTGATCATATCGTTTATTACAGTCATTCAGTGGCGCTAGCTGGTGTCCGCGATGCCTTGGCACAAACTCCGAATACCATCTATATCGGTGTCTTAGATGACTCAGCTGCATTGGATATCTGGTCACAGCTAGATTCTAATCGTGCTATCAAGAGTGAAACTCCAGCTCATCAGGAGTTAGATAGTCGTGGTCACTTTGCTTGGTTACTTACTTTGTTGGCGTTGGAATTCCCATTAGAAGATGCACTGGTTTTAGCTCGCGCAGCATCTAGTGTTTCACGTGGAACATGGCCAGCAAACTATCAAAACTTTCCTATTCCCGTTCTCGAAGATGAGCGACTGGATATTAGTGTTGGTTGGGCGCACCAAGGAACATCACTGTCGTTCCCGGAATTGAGTAAGAGTAGCCTAGGACTATACCCAGTGGTTGATGATGTTGAGTGGATCGAAAGGCTGCTCAAGCTTGGAATTAACACAGTTCAACTGCGTATTAAGAACCCACAGCAAGCAGATTTAGAACAACAAATCGCGCGATCTATCGAACTCGGTAGAGAGCACAACGCTCAGGTTTTTATCAATGACTATTGGCAATTGGCACTTAAGCATGATGCTTTTGGTGTTCATTTGGGGCAAGAGGACATCGAAGAATCCAACCTATCTCAACTGAGCCAAGCTGGTATTAAGATCGGTCTATCGACTCATGGTTATTACGAGTTGCTACGCATTGTGCAAATCAACCCAAGCTATATTGCGCTGGGGCATATATTCCCAACCACCACTAAGCAGATGCCATCGAAGCCTCAAGGACTTGTGCGTTTATCTCTCTATCAGCAGCTGATTGATACTATCCCATACACAGAAGAACTCACCGGTTATCCGACAGTTGCGATTGGTGGAATTGACCAGTCGACGGCCGCACAGGTGTGGAGTTGTGGGGTATCGAGCCTTGCTGTTGTACGTGCGATTACGTTAGCCGAAGACCCAAAACAAGTGATTGAGTTCTTCGAAGCATTAATGGCTGACCGTTCTTCAGGTGCTGCTAAAGAGGTAACTCAGGAGCTAAGTCATGCTGAATGATTTCGAATTCATTCGTTATCAACGACAACTCGCACTTCCTGAAGTGGGTGAGCAAGGGCAACGCAATCTATTAGATAGCCATGTATTGGTCATCGGTTGTGGTGGCTTAGGCAATGCTGCGGCTCTCTATCTTGCGGCTTCCGGTATCGGGAAAATCGTATTAGTTGATGATGATTGTGTGGATTCGTCTAACCTTCAACGACAAGTTGCGTTCAAGGAAAGCCAGTTAGGTTCGCCTAAGGTCGAAGCTCTGAAGCAAAAACTGACTGAGCTTAATGGTCGAAACCAAGTGAGAACCATCAATAGGCGAATGACTCAGAGCCAGCTTGAGCTTGAGGTGATGCTCGCTGATTTGGTGTTGGATTGTACTGACAACTTTGAGTCACGTCAGCAGGTTAACCAAGCATGTTTTGGTAGCAAGACACCTTTGGTTTCTGGTTCTGCGATCGGATGGAAAGGTCAGTTTATTGTCTTTGATTATCAGATGAAGAAAGGGTGCTATCACTGTTTGTTCCCGTTCAGTCATCATCCACAAACGACACGTTGTAGCGATAGCGGCATCATCGGCCCAGTTGTTGGCACCATAGGCAACCTCCAAGCACTGGCAGCGATTCAACGTATTAGCACCGGCGAGTTCCAGGTTGCAACACATCAGCTCAAACTGTTTGATGGTCAGACGATGAACTGGCAAAACTTAAGTGTCACTCAAGATAGTGAATGCCCCGTTTGCTGCACATCTACAGTTAACTATTTAGAAGAAGAAACCCAATGAGCAACATAACGATCTCTATCAATGAGCAACCAGAACAGGTTGCACAATCGTCGTCTCTAGCGGATATCATCCAAGCGCTTTCACTACCCGATCTGGGTTGTGTCTTTGCTATCAATAATGCGGTTGTCCCGCGTAGTCAGTGGCAACAAAGGGTCGTCAATGAAGGCGATGCTATTTCTCTTTTCCAAGCTATTGCAGGAGGCTAACTATGTTAACTATCGCAGATAAAACATTTCAATCACGACTCTTTACTGGAACGGGCAAGTTCGCGAATAAACATTTAATGGCGAGTGCTATCGAAGCTTCCGGTTCTCAACTGGCAACCATGGCGTTGAAGAGAGTTGATATTCGCTCTGAGCAAGATGATATTTTACAGCCCATCATTGATGCTGGCGTGAACTTGTTACCAAATACCTCCGGGGCGAAGAACGCGAAGGATGCCATCTTTGCTGCGCATTTGGCTCGCGAAGCGCTAGGCACAAACTGGCTCAAACTGGAAATTCACCCTGATCCAAAGTACTTGATGCCAGACCCAATTGAGACATTAAAAGCGGCTGAGCAAATGGTTAAAGATGGCTTTGTTGTGTTGCCTTACTGTCATGCTGACCCAGTGTTGTGTAAACGATTGGAAGAGGTGGGTTGTGCTGCGGTTATGCCGCTAGGTGCGCCGATTGGGTCGAACAAAGGTATCGCTTCGGCAGACTTCTTAGAGATCATTATCGACCAAGCGAACGTCCCTGTGATTGTTGACGCTGGTATTGGTGCGCCATCTCATGCTACTCGTGCAATGGAAATGGGCGCGGATGCCGTGTTAGTTAATACTGCAATTGCGGCTTCTCAACAACCCGTTGATATGGCGATTGCTTTTAAACTGGCAGTTGAAGCTGGCCGTATGGCTTACCTTTCTGGTCTTGCTGGACAGGTGTCTCATGCGGTTGCTTCTAGTCCGCTAACTTCATTCCTAGACGAGTAGTGTCCTTATGACGTTTGTTGATCGATTTAAACAGCTCAACTGGGATGACATTGGTATGTCCATCTTCAGTAAAACGGCAGCGGATGTTGAGCGCGCTCTGAGTAAACCTAAACGCGACTTGGAAGACTTTAAGGCTCTTATCTCTCCGGCAGCAGAACCTTACTTAGAGCAGATGGCGCAACAATCGTTGGCACTCACACGCAAGCGATTCGGCAATACAATGTCGTTGTATATTCCATTGTACCTCTCAAACTTATGTGCGAATGCGTGCACGTATTGTGGTTTCTCAATGGAGAACCGCATTAAGCGTCGCACACTTACTTTAGATGAAATCGATGCTGAAAGTGCCGCTATCAAAAAGATGAAGTTTGATAGTGTATTGTTGGTGACTGGTGAACATGAAACCAAGGTCGGGATGAAGTACTTCCGTGAAGTGCTACCGAATATTAAGGCACAATTTAACTATCTTGCGATGGAAGTGCAGCCGCTTGATCAAGATGACTACGCAGAGCTTAAAACTCTCGGCTTAGATGCGGTGATGGTTTACCAAGAAACGTATAGCCCAAGTACCTACGCGGAACACCACTTGCGTGGCAATAAAATGGATTTTGAATACCGGCTCGAAACGCCCGATCGTTTGGCAAAAGCGGGTATTGATAAGATAGGTATTGGCGCTTTGATTGGCTTGGAAGATTGGCGTACCGACTGTTTCTTCGTGGCCGCTCACTTAGACTATCTTGAGCGTACTTATTGGCAAACACGTTACTCGATTTCATTCCCACGTCTTCGTCCGTGTGAGGGTGGTTTGCAGCCTAAATCGATTATGAGTGATAAACAGTTGGTTCAACTTATCTGTGCGTATCGTTTATTAAACCCTGAGGTTGAATTGTCTCTCTCGACTCGTGAGTCTGCAGCTTTCCGTGACAATGTGTTGCCATTGGGAATCACCAGTATGTCGGCTGCGTCTAAAACCCAGCCTGGTGGCTATGCTTCTGATGAAGAAGAACTCGAGCAATTTGAAATAAGTGATGAGCGAAGTGCTGCCGATGTTGAGTCAATGATTCGTCAACGTGGTTTTGATCCTGTGTGGAGAAACTGGCACAGTGCTTACTCTGGTTAGCGAACACGCAGATTTATGTTCCACGTGAAACATCGACGAAGTTAAATCGACAAATAAAAACGGCTACCCTAAGGTGGCCGTTTTTCATTTCATTAAGTTTGAATTAGCTAAGCATTAAGCATGAGCATGAGCATGAGCATGAGCATGAGCAAGTGGAGTGGTTGATTGGCGTAACCATTCCAATGTATCACCTTCAACTAATGGGCTAACATCGTTCCATACTTTCTGGTGGTAATCATTAAGCCATGCAAGTTCAGGTCGTGTCAGTAAATCGACGTTGATGTTGCGCTTATCGATAGGGCAACGTGTTAGCGACTCAAACGTTAGTACTGAGAAGTCACCTTGAGTTGGCAGCTCAACCACCAGTTCTAGGTTTTCGATACGGATACCAAATTCATCTGCACGGTAGTAACCCGGCTCGTTTGATAACACCATGCCTTCAACAAGAGGTACATCGATTAGCTTCTTAGAGATGCTTTGCGGACCTTCATGAACACTTAGGAAATGACCAACACCGTGACCAGTACCGTGGTCGTAGTCGAAGCCTTCTGCCCATAAGTGTTGGCGAGCTAGAATATCAAGTTGGAAACCACGAGTACCCTGTGGGAAACGTGCACGCGCGATACCGATGTGACCTTTAAGCGCTAACGTGAACTGCTGGATCATTTCGTCGCTTGGCTGGCCAATCGCGATAGTTCGAGTGATGTCGGTTGTACCATCTAGGTACTGACCGCCTGAATCGACTAGGTAAAGAGTATTCATCTCTAACTGACCTGGTTCAGGTTGATTCTCGTGGTTGTAGTGACACATTGCTGCGTTACCGCCTGCAGCTGAAATCGTGTCAAAACTTAGATCCATCAGTGTTGGGTCTTGTTCACGGAATGACTGTACTGTGTCTGCTAGTACCGCTTCGTTGTGCAGATTACCTTGCGCCACTTCTGCATCAATCCAAGATAGGAATTTTGCCATCGCCACGCCATCACGGATGTGACACGCTTTCATGCCGGCAATTTCTGTTTCGTTCTTCGCGGCTTTTGGCATTAGGCATGGGTCGGCTGCTTCAATGATATGAGCACCGGCGTTTTGGAGAACAAGCGTGTACCAAGCATTGCTTGTGCCTGAATCAACAGACACATTCTTACCTTCTAAAGATTGAAGGCGGGCTTCAAGCTCAGATGGGTGAGAAACACGAATACCATTACCAACGTGCGCTTCAAAGCCTGCAGGGATACGAGCGGGGTCTAAGAAGAAATCGACACTTTCATCGGCGTGAATGATTGCATTAGATAACACAACCGGCAGACGAGATACGTCTAAACCACGAATGTTGAGTAACCAGCAGATTGAATCCAGCTCAGTAAGGATAGCGGCATCAGTGCCTTTGGCTTTTAGTAGGCTTGCAATTTCTTCACGCTTACTTTCACTTGATTGGCCAACGGCGTCGGTTGCCATGAGGCGAACATCAGATACAACAGGCTCAGGGCGATCAGACCAAAGCTCATCAATCGGGTTTGCCGCTAGTGTTGTGAGTTCTACTTTATCAGCTAGTTTAGCTTGTGCGCCTTTCAACCAAGCCGCCGTATGCATGCGTGGGTCGAATGCAACTTTACTGCCTTGTGCGAGTGAATTGATGATCCAATCTAAAGCCGGTTCTTCAATAAGATGGCGATACTCAAATAGCTCACCAGGTACTTGTTTACGAACCTGGACGGTATAGCGACCATCAACAAAAATAGCCGCGTTTTCGCGAGTGATAACAGCCGCACCTGCAGAGCCAGTGAAACCGGTTAGCCAGTGAAGTCGCTCGTTGTGAGCTGGAACGTATTCACCTAGGTACTCGTCTTCATGTGGAATGATAACAGCATCTAAGTGGTTTGCTTCAAGCCAAGCTCGAACCGCAGTAACGCGTTCCGCAGTGATATTGTGCATCTGTGTTTATCCTTATTGTTAGGGTCCTTGTTAACACTCACAGTCGATATAAATGCGAGGGGACTTATTAGGTCAATAAGCTAGCGCTTTTGTTCGTTTGCTGCAAACGCTGAACGCCATTTTTATCTGAGGTGCAGAGTTTTTTCTTTGATGATATCTCGCAACCAAGTTAAGGCTGGGTCGTTTTCTCTATCACGGTGCCAAAACAGGGTGTATGCCATTGGTGGAAATTCCATTGGCAGAGGCACAACCACTAAGTCGAGTTGCTTCGCGACAAGATGGGTGAAGTGGCTTGGTGCGGTAAATACAAAGTCGGTGTAGGTACACAGGCTTGCCGCACTGTTGAAGTCGGGCACAGAGATAGCAATATCACGTTGGTGACCAAGGTCAGCTAGTTTGTAATCGAGTAGCCAGCGATCGTTTCCATCACACCTTACTTGTACATGACGTTGTGCAAGGTAGGTTTCCAGATCCCATTGACCACTCAGAGCAGGGTGGTTACGTCTCAATACACACATCTGTGCATCTCGGTAGATCTCTTGTTCGCAAATATCATCTGGCGGCAACATGGTTAAACGCGCGTCGTTGATGTCGATGTCTTTACCCGTGAGTCCGATATCGAGTTCACCAAGCTGTAATTTCTTAAAGGTTTGCTCCGTCCAAGCGTGAGTGTTGATATTTACCTTCGGTGCTTGGCGAAAAATCGCGGGCAAGAAGTGAGGAAGAATCAACGGGTAGACACTTTCAACCGCTGCAATGTGAAAACTGTGGTCACTGTTGTTGGGAATGAATGTCTCCGGTTGGGTGAGCACATCAAGTTGATTGATCAGTGTTTCCAACCGTGGCTTAAGGAACACTGCTTTTGGTGTCGGGCGTAGGCCGTGTGCACTTCGCGTAAAAAGAGGGTCATTAAATTGTTCGCGAAGTTTGGCCAATGATTTACTCACCGCTGACTGGCTCAGGCACAATCGATGTGCAGTGCGTGTAACACTCAGCTCTTCCATTAGCACCTGCAAGCAAACTAGTAGATTGAGGTCGAGGCGCGATAGTTTCTCGATATTCATGTGAGTTTCCTTATTGGAATAATGCTAATGATTATATGCCATTTTTGTTCATATCATTAGTTGGTTATTATGCACCTAAATTAACTCATCCGGAGAATCTTGTGCCTTCTAACGCGCTTCCAACCCCTAGTAAACTGCAGGTTGCTTTATTGGCAATGCTGGTTCTTTTTAGCCCTTTGGCTATTGATATCTACCTGCCAGCTCTGCCACAAATTTCGACAGCGTTTCACGTGGAACATGCACTAGCACAAGATACGATTACTTGGTTTTTATTTGCCATGGGTGTCGGCCAACTATTTGCCGGCCCTTTGGCGGATAAGCTAGGACGTCGAACCGTTGCATTGGGAGGTGTTAGTATCTATGCATTGAGTGCTTGCTTGGCGTGGGCAGCTCAATCGATTGATATGATGCTAATAGCTCGGCTGCTACAAGGCTTAGGAGCTTGTGCGACTTCTGTAGCTGCCTTTGCAACGGTTCGCGATCTATTTGGTCCAGAGAAGAGTGGCCGAATGATCAGCTACCTTAATGGTGCTATTTGCTTTATTCCTGCATTGGCACCGATTCTTGGCGCTTGGTTAACTCATCAATTTGGCTGGCGTTCGAACTTCAGCTTTATGGCGGGTTTTGCCGTCGTTGTCGGTACTATCTTATTCTTCCAAATGAAAGAATCGAACCCGGTGACGGAAAAGGTAGCGGTGTTCAAACTAGAGCGCTACTGGTCAGTATTAAAAACACCTTCATTCCTATTCCACGCAACTCTATGTTTGATGGCGATGGCAGTGATCCTCGCTTATGTAACCTCAGCACCGGTTGTGTTGATGGAGAACCTTGGCTTAACCATGAAAGAGTTTACTTTCTGGTTTGGTGTTAATGCGGCCATCAACATTGCAGCTGCGTTTACTGCACCTAAATTTATGGACCGTTTTGGTACCTATAAAGCACTGGTGGTTGGTATCTCGACGCTGGGCTTAGCGGGTGTGATTATGTTGGTGCTTGCTGAGCACGCTACTCCAATCGCGTTCATGCTACCGATCTTCTTATCGTCAGTTGGCTTTGCTTGGATTCTTGGTGCTGCGGCAGGTAAAGCTCTAGAACCTTTCGGTGACCGTGCGGGTACAGCTGCTGCGCTGCTTGGCTTGTTCCAAATGAGCGGTTCAGGGCTTCTTGTGGGTACCATGCAACGTCTTGATTTAACGTCGCAAGTGATGATTGCTCTGCAAATGTTCCTGATTGTTCCTGCGTTATTAGTGCTTGCGAGCAAAGCGGGTAAGTCTTGGCACACGACGTTTGCTAAGGCATAAGTTACAAGGGTGACAAAATATACAAATGGCGGTTTTCGAAACGTTAAAACATGGTATATTTGTCACTCATTGAAACGTTAGTCCCCAACGGAAAATACTGTAATGTCATTAACAACCTACGAAATGGCGCGCGTCTTAGAACAAATGGAAGATGCACCTGAAAAGGTCATGTTTGGTAAACTGCTTAAAGAGCTAGGCAACCAAAGTGAAGAGCGTATTCGCAGTGCGGCAAAACAAGTTCCAATCGATACTTTGCGAGATATCATTTACCAATTTCAGCGTGTGGTAGAGTCTCGTAAGGGTGAGCAGGTTCAGCTATTGGCAAAAGAACTTGCAGAGCAAGGCATCTCTGCTGAAGAGCTACAAGCTTTTCTAAATAAGTAAGCTTATCCCAGTTAAAAAAGAAACCACTCAATTGATTGGTTTCTTGCGTTTGGGCTGTAGCATTTAGCTTTAGCAGTTCAAAAGAGGTGAAAACTTATTTTAATTCCTGAACTGCGCTTTCAAAACTCTATCAAGTGAGAATGGTCCTGCGCCCCACACGACAACGATAAGAATCATTAACCCCCAAAGCTGATGATCGTAGAAGCCTTGATCCCACAATACAGGGTAAGACACGACAGCAATGATATTGAAAACGAACAACACCGCAGCCATAGGTCGTGTTAATAAACCGAGCGCTAAAAACATCGGTAGAATTAACTCAGCGGCAGTGCCCATGTAAGCAGCCAATTCCCAAGGTAGCAGTGGCACTTGGTATTCCAATTCAAACAAGTAAAGCGTGCTATCCCAAGTAGCTATCTTGGTGAGTCCAGAATTAAAGAATACCCACGCCACCCAAAGGCGACAAAATAGTAGAAGCACTGGAACAAAAAGTGCCTGTGATTTCTCAATCAAACTGTCGTATTGAGCCATCATGTTCGTGACTGTGTTGTTATCCATGTTATGCCTCCAATTCGGCATTGATTGAAAAACCTGAGATGACGTTTAGCGCCATAACAGTATTCAGATGTTGTAGTAATAAAGGATCGATTGCTGAGAGTGTTCGACCTGATTGCAATTCAGTGAGGAGTTTGTGGCTCTCTTCACTCAAACTATGGCTCTCAACCTGTGAATTCTCAGCTCGGATTAACACCCCAAATTCAGCTCGGATTAACACCCCAAATTCAGCTTGGTTGATGTCTAGCCCATCAAGTTGCTGCTGATAGATGGCGTGTTCAAGCGCGATAATCGTGTAACTAGAATGAATCAGTGTTATTGAATCTTTGAGATGAAAGACTAAAGCGCCTTGTTGCTCTTGTGGTACATCTGCAAGGCAAGAAAGAGGTCTCTGGTCGACATGTGCTTGTGACGAAAACCTTACCAAGCTATCTTTCTGCCATTCATACAAAGCCACTTCACCGAGATAAGGTGCAGCCTCAATAACGGCAGGAAAGGCTTGGATAGTCTGTTCAAAGTGTTCACCGTAACCACTGACATCACCAGAGGTCGATGGATAATGTAAGACATGTTGACGAGCCATCTGTTGGAAGCACTCTTCACCAACCAACATTTCAGTGAGTGGGTAGGTTGCTGCCAGAACTTCGCTCAAGCTGATCACAAAGTTATTACGGTAAATCTGGATGCGTTGTTCATCGGTAAAATGGTCGCTCACTATGTCGCAGTACTCACCATTGTTTTGATAGCGTAGGGCGTTAGCAAACTCCAATTGAACCTCTGCTAGGGAGTGGCTCATGAGGCGCGACTCCTTTGGTTGAACTTGTCGTGTTGATACAAGATATCACTGGCTTTGGTTGCTTCAGCCAATAAAACTTGTGGCTCTGGGATATCGAGATCCCACTCAATCAAGGTATGGCGCAAACCATGTTGTGCAACCCAGTCAGTGTAGAGTTTCCACACTTCGTCACAGACAGGTTTACTGTGTGTGTCTATCCAGATCTCACCTTGTTCAAGCTTCTTTTTGGTAAAACCTGCCAAGTGAATCTCTTCAACTTTGTCTGCTGGTATTCCGTTTAAGTACTCTTCACAACTAAAGCCATGATTAAAAGATGAGACGAAAATATTATTGAAATCGAGCAGTAGGCGACACTCAGTACGCTTTTGTACCTCAGCCAAAAACTCCCACTCAGGAATAGTAGAATGCTTGAAGGATAGGTAGCTCGATGGGTTCTCAATCAACATCGGGCGTTGCAAGCTGTCTTGAACCTCGATGACATTACGACAGAAGACTTCCAATGCTTCTTCTGTGTAAGGCAGCGGTAGCAAGTCATTGAAATAATGACCACTTGTCTGACTCCAACTGAGATGATCAGAAACCAAGAAGGGTTCGATATCATCAATGAGCTCTTTTAATTGCACAAGATGATGTTGATTGATGCGCTCAACAGAACCTAGCGACAACCCAACACCGTGACAACTGATGTTGTGTGCGTGACGAATTTCTCTGAGTTGTTGTCGTTGCGGTGATTGAGCTAAGAAGTAGTTCTCGCTGTGAACTTCTAACCAACTTACTAAGGCTGGATTTTGGCTAAAGAAGTCCAAGTGCGGTGTTCTAAGGCCAACCCCTGCGTAGGGGTGAAGAGTTTGAGTCACAACGATTCTCCTAACAAGAAGTGGAGGTGAGCTGAATGTCAGCTCACCATACTAAGCAGCTCAATTATGATGATTGAGTGTTACCACCTGATAATTTGCCACATAGCCCTTTAGGTACGACTACGAACGCATCGGATTGGTTGTCTTCTTTTGCTGTACCCGCACATGAGCTTGTTTTGGTTGCACAATCATTTTGGCCAGCTTTTGCCACGCCGTAGCATTTTTCTTTTGCTGCTGCTTCCGCAGGTGCTGATGTAAGAACTGCACCGCCGAACGCTAGTACACTTGTGATTGCAGCTGTAACAGCAAGATTAGAATTTTTCATAGTCATTCCCTCTAGGACTTAATAGTATTTTATATCGCAGGTTAATGGATTGTTAACTTGCTTACTAAAAAGGATAGGAAGAACTAGGAAATAATTTCACGACATTATAAGAAATATCAATATTAATGATGAGTTACCTTTTAAGTTGCTGATTTTACGATGTTAATTTTTGAATGTTTTTTCTTCTTATTATCCTAAACGCAGCCTAGTGTTTAGGTTATAATCAACTTTTATGTATAAATACCCAGTAGTGAGCATATTCAATGATAGATCCTTCGCTTTTACTCGATGGCCTAAACGACAAACAACGTGAGGCGGTCGCAGCACCTTTAGAAAACCTACTTATTCTGGCAGGTGCTGGCAGTGGTAAAACGCGAGTATTGGTGCATCGTATCGCTTGGTTACAAAGCGTAGAGCAAGCATCACCGTTCTCTATCATGTCGGTTACCTTCACCAACAAAGCGGCAGCAGAGATGCGTGGTCGTATTGAAGAGTTGATGATGGGTAGCTCGTCGGGCATGTGGAACGGCACCTTCCACGGTATCTGTCACCGCATCCTTCGTGCTCACTACCTAGATGCAAAACTGCCAGAAGACTTCCAGATCATTGATTCAGATGATCAGATTCGTTTGCTGCGTCGCTTAATCAAGGCGCAAAACCTTGATGAAAAGCAGTGGCCTGCCAAGCAAGCTTCTTGGTGGATCAATGGCAAGAAAGACGAAGGGCTGCGCCCAAGTCACATTGACGCCTACCATGATCCAATAACTCAAACGTGGTTAAAGATTTACTCTGCTTACCAAGAGGCATGTGATCGTGCTGGCTTGGTCGACTTTGCTGAAATCTTGTTGCGATCGCATGAGCTATTGCGCGATAAGAAACACATCCGCGAGCACTACCAAGCTCGCTTTAAGCACATTCTTGTCGACGAATTCCAAGATACCAACAACATCCAATACGCTTGGTTACGTATGATGGCGGGCCCGGATTGTCGCGTGATGATCGTGGGTGATGATGACCAATCTATCTATGGCTGGCGTGGCGCTAAAATTGAAAATATTCAGAAGTTCTTGGATGAATTCCCAGGTGCTTCAACGGTTCGACTCGAACAAAACTACCGTTCAACCAAAACCATTCTTCAGGCGTCGAACGAGCTTATCTCGAACAACACTGAGCGTATGGGTAAAGAGCTGTGGACTGATGGCAACGATGGCGAGCCAATCTCAGTTTACTCAGCTTATAACGAGTTAGATGAAGCGCGTTTCACGGTCAGCAAAATCAAAGAGTGGCAAGAGAAAGGCGGTGCGTTAGAAGATACCGCGATGCTTTATCGTAATAACGCCCAATCTCGTGTGCTTGAAGAAGCGCTTATCCAAGGTGGCCTGCCTTACCGAATCTACGGTGGCATGCGATTCTTCGAGCGTCAAGAAATCAGAGACGCCTTGAGCTACATGCGCCTCATGAGCAACCGCAATAATGATGCCGCGTTTGAACGTGTGGTTAATACGCCAACGCGTGGCTTGGGTGATAAAACGTTAGAAACGATTCGTCTTGCTGCTCGTGATCGTGGTGCAACCATGTGGGAAGCCAGTGTTGCTTTGATAGAAGAGCAAGTGCTACCCGGTCGTGCTGCGGGCGCATTAAGTC
This sequence comes from Vibrio sp. 10N.261.52.C11, assembly GCF_041471405.1. Lineage (NCBI taxonomy): Bacteria > Pseudomonadati > Pseudomonadota > Gammaproteobacteria > Vibrionales > Vibrionaceae > Vibrio > Vibrio sp. 10N.261.52.C11. Next base: position 19,087 of record NZ_JBFROI010000032.1, on the reverse strand, counting down.
GTTTTATCGAGCTGATTAATGCGCTTGAAGATGACACGTTGGAACTTAGCCTGCATGAACAAACCGACCACGTGATTAAATCGTCGGGTCTGTTTGCTATGTACGAGCAAGAGAAGGGTGAGAAGTCGAAGGCACGTATCGAGAACTTGGAAGAATTGGTAACGGCAACGCGCCAGTTTGAAAAGCCGGAAGAAGCGGATGAGATGAGCATGCTGACGGCGTTCTTAACTCACGCAGCTTTGGAAGCGGGTGAAGGTCAGGCCGATGAGTTTGACGATGCGGTTCAGTTAATGACTTTGCACAGTGCTAAAGGCCTAGAGTTTCCAATGGTGTTTATGGTGGGTGTCGAAGAAGGCATGTTCCCAAGCCAGATGTCGGCCGAAGAAGCGGGGCGTTTAGAAGAAGAGCGTCGCCTGTGCTATGTCGGTATGACCCGTGCGATGGAGAAGCTCTACATCACTTATGCTGAAATGCGTCGTTTGTATGGTCAAGACAAGTACCACAAGCCATCTCGTTTTATTCGTGAACTACCAGAAACCTGTCTGGATGAGGTTCGTATGAAAGCGCAAGTGAGTCGTCCTGCTAGCAGTGGCCGCTTTAGCCAAACCGCCGTGAAAGAGAACTTTAACGAAACAGGCTTTAGTTTGGGTTCTCGCGTTAAGCACCCTAAGTTTGGTGAAGGCACTATCATCAACTTCGAGGGAAGTGGCCCGCAGAGCCGAGTTCAAGTCGCGTTTAACGGTGAAGGCATCAAGTGGTTAGTAACGGCTTACGCTCGTTTAGAACAGTTGTAATCTGCTACTTCGGTATCTAAAAATCGTTCATTATTAAAAACAGAAAGAGCAGCCAATGGCTGCTCTTTTTATTACTTTGTACCGACCTAAATTAGGTTAATACGAGCTGAAGACATTGTTGCCTCAAAGTGAGACTTACAGTGCTGCAAGTGCCGCTTCGTAGTTTGGCTCTTCAGTGATCTCTGCAACCAACTCGCTGTGTGTCACCACACCTTTTTCATCAACAACGACAACGGCACGTGTTGTTAGGCCTGATAGTGGGCCTTCAGCGATCGCTACGCCGTAGTCTGATGCGAATGTAGGAGAACGGAAAGTTGAAGCGTGTTGAACGCCTTCAATGCCTTCTAGTTCACAGAAGCGGCCCGCAGCAAACGGTAGGTCAGCAGAAATACAAACAACAACCGTGTTCTCAAGTTCTGCTGCTTTTGCGTTGAACGTACGTACGCTCGTTGCACAAGTTGCTGTGTCGATACTTGGGAAGATGTTTAGAACCACTTTCTTGCCTTCAAGAGAAGCAAGAGTCAGTTCAGAAAGGTCGCCTGCAGTCAGTGCAAAGCTTGGTGCTTGTTCGCCAGTTTGTGGGAATGTGCCTGTTAGTGGTACAGCAGCGCCTTTGAAGGTAACGTGTGACATGAATTTGTCCTTAGTTTAATTATGGTTATGAAACTAGTTGAGCCTAGTAAGACTTACGTTACTCGGAAGTGGTTAAGAAGTGAATGCTTTAAATGTCAGAATTGTAATTAAAGGTCTTTGATTTATTTGTTTGAGAGAGGAATAAGTGAAACGACAGATAAAGAAAAACCCCGAGAGCTTGCGCTCATCGGGGTCTATAGTCTTACTCGCAGCAATCCGGCTACTAAGTGTGCTCCATGCATCAAATCCATGATAGTGTGCTGTTATCCTTCAGCGTATTCCTTTCGTCGCCTTCCTAGCGGTGTCCTTGATCTTATCCTGATCTGCCAACAATCCTCGTTAGCGCGCGTCACTTGTTCCTTGAGCGGTGTCCTTTACATCATCCTGATGTTCAGTCCTTTCCTCGTCCAGAGGTGTCTATTGTCTTTCCTTAGTAGCAACCATCCTAGTTACTATTGCGTCCATTCAATGTCCATTTCGCTATCCATGCCGATTATTCATCCTGAGTAATCGAATCTTCATCCTGAAGATAACCAAGTCCTTGGCGTTTCCTGTTCCGTGTCAGCATCCTTCCGACACCATTCATATTACCGATTCCTTATTTATCAGCAATGGTGCATAAGCGAATTTCTATATAATTATTTGAACGATAAATGTACGTATCTTTTAATTTCAATTGTTTACGATGTCGAGGTGATTAATTTCGTCATCAAATATCGATATTTACTCACTACCTTGTGAGAGATCTCGCACAAGGCAGCGAGTAAAAAGGGAGGATTATTCCCTACTGACCAATGGCTGCACCTTCACGACGAGGGTCTGCAGCACCTTCTAGACCATCTTTTGTGATGCGAATAGCGTGTAAACCCGAGTTAAGATCGCGAACGTTGACCTCAAATCCCATCTTTTCTAGCTCAGGTTTGAAGTTTTCCGCTGATGTTCCTTTTTCCAAATCTAAGGTACCGAAGCGATTTAGGAAGTGCGGTTGGTTGATCGCTTGTTGGATATCCATGTCCCATTGGGTGTGAGCAATGATCGCTTGTGCCACATAACCGATGATACGGCTGCCTCCCGGAGAGCCAATTGCCATGTAAGGTTTATCGTCTTGCATGATGATGGTCGGTGCCATTGAAGAACGTGGGCGCTTACCCGGTTCAAGTCGGTTCGCGATAGGTTTGCCATCGTTATGAGTCTTGAATGAGAAGTCGGTTAGTTCGTTATTGAGTAGGAAACCTCTAACCATCAAACGTGAGCCAAAGGCATTCTCAATAGTGGTAGTCATCGATACGACATTGCCATCACTATCGACAATGTTGAAGTGGCTGGTGGACGGCAACTCAATAGAAACATCTTGGCTTCTCTGCATCGCATGATCCCACGGTGGGGTGCCTGAAGGTGCGCTGTCTAATGCCTTACCTGCGGTAATTAACTGAGCACGCTCCTGCAAATAGTCAGTATTCACTAACCCTTGGGTTGGCATAGGCACATAATCTTGGTCTGCCATGTACATACCACGGTCTGCAAAGGCTAAGCGAGAAGCGTCTGCTAACACTTGCCAAGATTTTGCGTCGTTTGGCCCCCATGATTTGAGGTCAAACTGCTCAGTCATTGCAAGGATTTGTCCAACCGTTAACGCACCTGAACTTGGTGGCCCCATTCCGCAAATATCGTAGCTTTCATAAGCAGAACAAACCGGTTCGCGCTGCTTGATCGAATAGGCGTCGAAATCTTTCTGTGCCAATACGCCCGGGTTACCTTTCGCTGTTTGTACTGTGTTAATGATGTCGGCAGAAATCTCACCTTGGTAGAAAGCTTTAGCACCATCCTTCGAGATAGCGTGTAACGTTGCCGCGTATTCAGGGTTCTTAAGTTGCGTGCCAGCGGCTTTCGGGCTGCCATCGGCATTGAAGAAGTAGGCTTTAGTTGTCGCAAAGCGGCTCAGACGTTCTTGGTCGTTTTCGATCAAGGTGGCTAAACGTGGGCTGATAGTAAAACCTTCTTCAGCTAACTGAGCGATAGGTTTAATCAGTGATGCCCATTCGAGCTTGCCGTATTTCTGGTGAGTGTCCCACAGCAATTGCACCGTGCCCGGCGTGGCAACAGAACGACCGCCAACCACGGCATCATAGAATTTAAGCGGTTGTCCGTTTTCGTCTTGGAATAGACGTGGGGTGGCATCAAGTGGCGCAGTTTCACGGCCATCGTAGGTCTTGAGCTGTTTGTCTTTGCCATCAAAATAGACAAGGAACGCGCCGCCACCAATACCTGATGACTGAGGTTCCACTAAGCCAAGCATAAGCTGCACGGCAACCATGGCGTCAATTGCGTTACCACCACGGGCAAGTACATCAGCACCGGCTTGTGTTGCAAGAGGGTTGGCTGCGGTGACCATCCAATCGTTGGCTTTAACGAGTTGTTTGGTTTCTAAACCACTACTTTGTTCGGGTGCGACGGAATCGGCAGCTTGATTTGCCCAACTGACGTGAGAGGCAAAAAGTAGGGTAGAAGTGGCGAGGGTTGTTAGTTTTGTTTTCCACTGCATGATCTTCTCCTTTTAATATGCAGAGCTAGATTGGCAGCGGAAAGATTAGATAGCCAGTGCGTTGTTAACGAATTGTAATCTTGATTCGAATTTAAGCGATTAAACCGGACAGCGACTGCCAAAGAATACTCGCGCCAATCAGGCTGAATACCACGCCACATAAGCCATCGATGTATACCGTTGCTTCGCTAAGTTTCTTCTGTAGAGCCTTAGTCGAAAGCATCCACGCCAGTAGTGAAAACCAAAACAGAGACAGACCAAACAAGATAATAAGCGCAAAGCCTTTACCTGATAGAGACATGTCGGCAGGCACTAAGCTCGACATCAAGCTAATAAAGAACACCAAAGCTTTTGGGTTGAGAATATTGGTCGCAAACCCTTTCGAAAATGCCTGACGCTTGTTGGTCAGAATCAGATCTTTGGCATTGACGGTATCGTCGTCATCGTCGTGGTTCTGAATGATTTGCCAGGTTGCTTTAAGTGCACCGTAGCCTAAGTACAGCAAGTAGCTACCGCCAGCCAACTGGATAATGGCAAATAGGGTTGGTTGCTGGTGGACTAGGTAACTGATTCCCGTCAGGCTGAGCAACGAATGCAGTAAGATCCCGCAAGATAAACCAAGCGCAATGTACAAGCCTGTTTGTCTGCCGTGGCGTGTCGCATTTTGCACGACTAACGCAAAGTCAGGGCCGGGGCTCATCAAAGCGATGAAATGGATAGAGGCGAGGGTGATCAGTATGGTGACTTCGTTCATGTCAGTTCTCAATAACGTTGCCGCTATTATTAAATAAGTAATCGTATTGAGCGTAGCTTACCGCGATTTGAAATCGAGCAATTGTAAATTATCAACACTTAGTTGATTTGTGAGGGTGGTACGCCGAATGTGGTTTTGAATGCCTTGGAGAAGTGTGCTTGATCATAGAAGCCTACTTGGTGCGCGACTTTAGTACCACAGATCCCAGATTTAATCAGGCGCATGCTCTGTTCCATACGTAAACGGCTCAGCCACGCGTAAGGGGTGATGCCCATTCTGTTCTTAAAGTGGCGTTGGAATTGAGTTGTGGTTAAGCCGCACAGCTCAGACAGTTGTTCTAATCGCACTGGCTGGTCCAAATTCGCCATCAAATAGTCTTTGAGTGTATTAATCGATTGATTACCCAGTTTGATGTCACTCTTCGATCCAAATTTTGCATAACGATCGACAATCGTTGAGAACCCCTCGAATGGTAAGCAATCTTGAGCGAGTTGGCTGATGCTTTGATTGATTAACAGGCCGTGTAAGTTGCGTAATTGTAAAAACGCAGCTTGATCGGAGAGGATCAACTCAGAAAAGCCTAATGTGTGACCATTTTGCTTGGGATCGGCAAGATCTTGAAACCATTGAGGAGAAACTGCAAACACACTGACTTGATAACCTGAATCGAGTTTGGAGTGCCCATCATGCAGCTCATCAGGTGGCATGATAACCACTTGGCCTGCACCGACATGGTGGCTCGCCCCTTTATAGGCGAATTTTTGCTGCCCTTGGGTAATTAAGCCGATGTGAAAGTCCAAATGATAGTGACGCTGAAAAGCAAACTCTTGGTATTGAGCTTGGATCAGGCTGATATCTTCTGTTGGGGTAGAGTAGTAGTGGACTTTATCCATGGTACAAAAAAGCTTGGTCAAATAGTCATCAATTCAACCAAGCTTATCTGCGTATTAAGGGATTGTCTTGTAAAAAACGATCAATATCACTGTTTCGCGCGTTTGTTCTTCTTGTTGTTACGCAGGCCATCAAAGCTGAAAATAACCAGTGCTCCCCATATGAAAGCAAAGGTGATCGCTTTATCTGAGGTAAAGGCTTCGCCGTAGATCAGAACCGCCAGTAAGAACATCAAGCTTGGACCGATGTACTGGAAGAAACCGAGTGTTGATAGCTTCAAGCGAGTTGCAGCGCCAGTAAAACACAGCAATGGAACCGTGGTGATCACACCGGCAGCAACCAGTAATAGGTTGAGTTGCATCGGGTTCATCGATAAGTTTGAGGTCGGGCTATCGGCAATAAACAGTAAGTAGGTTGCGGCTAGAGGCAGCATCACCAGAGTTTCAATGAACAGACCCGTTTGTGCTTCTAAGCTGACTTTCTTACGCAGCAAGCCATAAAAGCCAAAGCTAAAGGCTAGGGCAATGGCGACGATCGGTACTGAGCCGAAGGCAATCAATTGGATTAATACGCCAATCGCAGCAAGAGCCACTGCAAACCATTGCAGCTTACGTAAGCGTTCGCCGAGGAAGAGCATCCCAAGTAATACATTAATCAACGGGTTGATGTAATACCCCAAACTGGCATCGAGCATGTGATTGGAGTTCACCGCCCAGATAAAGATCAGCCAGTTTGCACCCACCAAAATAGATGTCGCCACCAAATAGAGCATTTTTGGTTTTGAGGTCAGGGTGTCACGGACTTTACGCCAGCTGCGGCCAATGTGCAGTAAGAAAGCGAGTAGGAAAAAAGACCATACTACACGGTGGCTGAGGATCTCTAACGGGGAAACGTCACTTAAAGATTTGAAATATATAGGGGCGATACCCCACATTGTGTAAGCGCCGACGGCAAGCAAAACTCCTTGGCGCGTACGTTGTTGTTCTTCCTGTGTCATGCATCTTTCTCTAGCACTGAGTGCTTATTAATAAGATTTATAAGAGAGTTGGTCAGTATAGGAGCGATAACCCTTTTCACCTAACAATTTGCGGTTTAATTCGCCAGCGTTCCCCTCTACAATGTGCGACTTGCTTGCCGAAGATGCTTGCTGATTTCATACCTCGATTAGGAACCACAATGACCGCCACTCTGATTGCTGAGCAAATACCAACTCCCGCGAATGATGCGCAAACCATCTTGCAAGATGTGTTCGGCTATCAAAGCTTTCGCGATGGTCAGCAAGAGGTCATTGATTTGGCCGTTGAAGGCAAAGACAGCTTGGTGATTATGCCAACCGGTGGTGGTAAATCTCTGTGTTACCAAATTCCGGCTTTGGTTCGTGAAGGGCTGACTCTGGTTATCTCACCGCTGATCTCGTTGATGAAAGACCAAGTCGACCAATTGAAGGCCAATGGTGTTGCCGCTGAGTGTATTAACTCTTCAATGCCACGTGACCAATTGCTGAATGTGTTCAATCGTATGAACTCAGGTCAGCTGAAAATGGTGTATGTGTCACCAGAGCGTGTGTTGATGCGTGATTTTATCGAGCGTCTTCAAGGTTTACCGCTTTCGATGATTGCAGTCGATGAAGCGCACTGTATCTCTCAATGGGGTCACGACTTCCGCCCTGAATACGCATCATTAGGTCAGCTTAAACAGTATTTCCCGCATGTGCCTTACATGGCGCTCACAGCAACCGCTGATGATGCGACGCGCAAAGATATTATCTCGCGCTTACAGCTCCTGGACCCGCATACTTACTTAGGCAGCTTTGATCGCCCTAATATTCGCTACAACTTGGTTGAGAAGCACAAACCCGTGTCACAGGTGGTTCGCTACCTAGAAACACAAAAGGGCAATTGCGGCATCATCTACTGTGGTAGCCGTAAGAAAGTGGAGATGGTGACCGAGAAGCTGTGCAATAACGGTATTCGCGCCGCGGGTTATCACGCTGGTATGGACACCGATGAGCGTGCTTACGTTCAAGAAGCCTTTCAACGCGATGATATTCAGATCGTGGTCGCGACTGTGGCTTTCGGTATGGGCATCAACAAACCCAACGTACGTTTCGTGGTGCACTTTGATATTCCACGTAATATCGAGTCTTACTATCAAGAGACAGGCCGTGCAGGTCGTGATGGTTTGCCTGCTGAAGCGATGATGTTGTTTGACCCGGCTGATATGGGTTGGCTGCGTCGTATGCTAGATGAGAAAGAAGAAGGCCCACAGAAACAAGTTGAGATGCACAAGCTGAATGCGATGAGTGCCTTTGCTGAAGCGCAAACGTGTCGTCGTCAGGTTCTGCTTAACTATTTTGGCGAATATCGCGAGAAGCAATGTGGCAACTGCGATATCTGCTTAGATCCACCAAAACACTTTGACGCGACCCAAGAAGCACAGAAGGCGTTGTCTTGTGTGTACCGTGTGAATCAGTCATTTGGTATGGGCTACGTGGTCGAAGTAATGCGAGGCATGCAGAACATCCGTGTCCGCGATAATGGTCACGATAAGCTATCTACCTACGGTATTGGCCGCGATCACAGTCATGATTACTGGATCAGTATCTTCCGTCAGCTGATTCATAAAGGCTTGCTGTTCCAGAACATCACTCGTAACTCAACTTTACAGCTAACAGAAGAAGCCCGCCCGCTGCTGCGCGGTGAGATGTCTTTGGAATTGGCTGTTCCTCGTTTAGATACAGCGGTGCGTAATGCTAAGTCCGATAAGTTAAGCAGCAAGAATTACGATAAGAAGCTGTTTGCGAAACTGCGTAAGCTGCGTAAGTCGATTGCTGATGAAGATGGCTTGCCACCATATGTGGTATTCAGTGACGCGACCTTGATTGATATGGCTGAAATACTACCTACTTCATACGGAGAAATGCTGGCAGTCAACGGTGTCGGTCAACGTAAACTCGATAAGTACGCAGACCCATTCCTAGATCTGATTCAAGAACACATCACCACACACGGCTAGTTTGCGAGAAACGTCTAACTAATAGAAAAAGAATAAGGTTGATAGGGACATGACAACACAAACAGAATTTGGCTTAAGAGAGTATTTAGCTGAGGAAGGGCGTTTATTGATTACGTCTCCAAGTTTTGATTTTGATTCTTATGAAGTGCTAGGTGAAAAGCTGGTGGCGTTGTTGTCAGCGTCAGTTGTTGAAAAGCAATGGGACGCCGATATGCATTCTTGGTTGATTGATTTTGAAAATTGCCGAATGTTCTTAAAGTCCGAACATTACAGTGAATCAATTTGGTTTGAGTCGTTAAACGCTGAAGAAAGCCGAGAAGAGTTTGATTATCTCGCGACGCTTTTCAAGCGCGGTTTTTAACTTTTGGCATCTCTTCTAAAACACAGCTTCTAGAGCTATTCACCAATAAAAGTGAGAATAAACGTTTGCGTTTGTTCTCACCGTTGCAGCCAATATTGATTAATGTATAATCGCCCGCCGCTCAGCAGAGCAATTTTTAGATACATTTTTTAATTCACATTATTGGTAAGAGCTTTCTTGGATTATTCGAAGAAATGACTCGATTTGGGTTCCCTCACCCCCAAACCAAACTAAAAAGGTACAGCATGAGTAACTTTACCCCTGCGCAACAGCGCAAAGCCTTAGCACTATTAGTTTTGTTCCATTTGGTGATTATTGCGTCAAGCAACTATCTGGTTCAGCTACCTTTTACCGTCTTCGGTATGCACACCACTTGGGGTGCTTTCACTTTCCCGTTTATCTTCCTAGCGACCGATCTGACCGTACGCATTTTTGGCGCGCAGCTTGCCCGTAAAATCATTTTCTTAGTGATGCTACCAGCTCTGGCCGTTTCTTATTTCTTGTCAGTGGTGTTCTTTGAAGGTTCATTCCAAGGCTTTAGCCAACTAGGTGAGTTCAACTTGTTTGTTGCACGTATCGCCGCGGCGAGCTTCATGGCTTATTTACTGGGTCAGATCTTGGATGTACATGTTTTTAACCGCCTACGTCAGCTTAAACAGTGGTGGGTAGCCCCAACATGCTCAACGTTATTCGGTAATGCCATTGATACCATCGCATTCTTTGCGATTGCTTTCTACCAAAGCCCAGATCCATTTATGGCCGAGCATTGGACTGAGATTGCCTTAGTCGATTACGGATTCAAACTTATCATCAGCTTAGGCTTGTTCGTGCCTATGTACGGCGTGCTTCTTAACTACATTGTTAGAAAGCTAACCGCAGTGAACCCTGACTTTAAAGCGACAGGCGTGAACGCTTAAGTTTGAGATTTGTAACACAAAGCATTAATGCAGCGATAAGAAAAAGCCCAAGTTAGTCTACTAACTTGGGCTTTTTTTAATTTCTAGCGTCAGATACTAATATCAGAGGCATTTAATATTCAATGGCCAGCCAATATCGGTTTGTCTATTCGACTCGATCTCTAGCTCTGCAGCGGTCAGCGGATTGTCAGCTAACCATTGCTTAGAAAGCGTTAGGGTTAGATTGTTGTCATTCGTCGTCAGTTTGAACTCAGGCTCTAGCGCTGGGTTACGACGGTGGGTCAGCAAAATAGCTAAACGCAGAATACGTAAAATACGCTTGCTACTGGTTCCTGAGATAGCGTGTTGCTCTGGTAATGAGGTTAACTGTTCACGGTAGCGACGAGTTAACTCACCCAAGTAGTGCTTTTGCGCTCGAGTAAAGCCAGGTAGGTCTAAGTTCTGCAGCAGATAAGCGCTGTGCTCACCGCCTTTTTTGAAATCGATGGTTAAACCAATCTCGTGAAGCTTAGCTGCCGTTTGCAATAGCACACCAGCTTGAGGTTCTGAAACCCATGCTTCGGCGCCCGCTTGGTCTAGCAGCGTTTGTGCGACTACTGCTACTTGTTCACCGTAGCTTACGTCCATTTGGTAGCGTGATTGAACACTCTTAATGGTACGCGCTCGGATATCTTCTTGGCGTAGCTCATCAACCATCTCGTAGGCTAGGCCTTCACGGAGTGCGCCGCCTGCGAGTGTCATTGAATCTATTTCAAGCAGCTCAAAAATAGCAATAAGAATAGAAAGGCCACTCGGGAACACTAATGCGCGTTCAAGGGTAAGTCCTTCGATTTCTAGCTCTTCCAAGCGCTCAGTAATCATCGCTTGTTTCTGTAGACGCTTAAGTTTGGCATGAGTAATCACTTCATCCATGCCTTGCGCCAACATTATCTCTTGCAGTGCTTGAACGGTACCGCTGGCGCCCACACACACATCCCATCCGATATCAGTGTAGCTATCTAGGATAGGAGCCAACGTCGACTTCGCCGCTTCAATGGCGTTGTTAAAGTTGGTAGCGGTTAATTGGCGGTTTTTAAAGTGGCGCTCAAGCCAAGTAACACAGCCCATCTTTAGGCTGGTTAGGGCTTTCGCTGAGAAGCCTTCACCAATGATCATCTCGGTGCTTGCGCCACCAATATCAACAACCAGTCGGCGGCCGCTGCCACCAGAAGTGTGTGCTACGCCTTTATAGATAGTCGCAGCTTCTTCTTCTCCGGAGATAACATTGATGTCGTAACCAAGGATCTGGTTCGCTTTCTCTAGAAATATATCCACATTGATAGCGGTACGTAGGGTCGCTGTACCCACAATGCGGATATTTTCTTTCGGAATATCTTGCAGTCGCTCTGCAAAGAGACTCAAACAGTCCCAACCGCGCTGCATAGCTTCTGTACTAAGCGCATTATTTTCATTTAAGCCTGCTGCTAAACGCACTTTACGCTTAATCTTAGCCATGGTTTGTACGCTGCCATCGATGTGACGCACAACGAGCATATGAAAACTGTTCGACCCGAGGTCGATTGCAGCATAAAGCGGGGGTGACACTGTTTGACTCATAAGCGACTAAGCTTCCTTGTTATGACGCGGTTGGCGTGGGCGACGGTTCTGGTTTGGTTTACGGTTACCGTTGCGTGGGCCATTGTTGTTTGAGCGGCGTTGTTGCGGGTTACGTGTACGTAAGCGCATCGGTGCTGGCAGATCTTCTAGTAGTGCAGAAGCATCGTAGTCAGACATTGGGATAGCATGCTCAATGTATTCTTCGATTGGTGGCAAGTTGATTGCGTAATCTTCACAAGCAAAGCTGATCGAGTGACCGCTTTCACCAGCACGACCTGTACGGCCGATACGGTGAACGTAATCTTCACAATCATCAGGTAGGTCGAAGTTGAATACGTGTGTTACTTGAGGAATGTGTAGGCCACGAGCTGCAACATCAGTTGCGACGAGAAGGTCAACATCACCTTTGGTGAACTGCTCAAGAATTTTTTCACGTTTCTTCTGAGGAACATCGCCAGTTAGCAGGCCTACACGGTGACCATCGGCAGCCAAGTGGCCCCAAACTGATTCACATTTGTGCTTCGTGTTAGCGAAGATGATTGCGCGATCTGGCCATTCTTCTTCGATTAACGTTTGCAGAAGAGCCATCTTATGTTCGTTAGAAGGGTAGAACAGCTCTTCTTGAATGCGGTGACCTGTTTTACGCTCAGGCTCAACAACCACGTGCTCTGGGTTGTGCATGTGCTCGAACGCTAACTCTTGTACGCGGTAAGAAAGCGTCGCAGAGAACAGCATGTTCAGGCGATCTTTTGGCTCAGGCATACGGCGGAACAAGAAGCGGATGTCTTTGATGAAACCAAGATCGAACATGCGATCGGCTTCGTCAAGAACAACAGCTTGAATGTGGTTAAGGTTAAATACCTTCTGCTTGTAGAAATCGATGATGCGGCCAGTCGTACCAATTAAGATATCTGCGCCTTCTTCGATTTTACCTAGTTGCTTGTCGTAGCTTTCGCCACCGTAAGCGAGTGCTGCTTTGATACCCGTGCTTTCAACCAGAGAGTCAGCATCGTTGTAGATCTGAATCGCGAGTTCACGCGTTGGTGCCATAATAATTGCACGTGGCTGGTTAGGCTTACGCCCTTCATGCTCAGGTGTTTTTAGCAGGTGGTTAAAAGTAGCAGTTAGAAACGCAAGCGTTTTACCAGTACCCGTTTGGGCCTGGCCTGCAATGTCTTGGCCGGTGAGCAGTACCGGGAGCGCCAAGGCTTGGATAGGGGTACAATAATCGAACCCTTTTTTCTCCAATCCTTCAATGACTTGAGGAAGTAAATCCAAGTCGGCGAACTTTTGCTCTGTGATATGCGTCTTTTTCATTGCTATAGAATATCAGCTTAAGCTTGCAATACGAAAGTAAATACATTCCAATAGGGCATCTATTTACTGGTTATCATCCAACCAGTTCTAAAAAATACATTGGAGTGGAAGATGAGTGATAAGATTTTGCAGCTAACTGATGACGGTTTTGATAACGATGTAATCAATGCTGCAGGCCCTGTTCTTGTTGATTTTTGGGCAGAATGGTGTGGTCCATGTAAAATGATTGCGCCGATTCTTGATGAAATCGCAAACGAGTACGAAGGCAAGCTCACAATCGGTAAATTAAATATCGACCAAAATGCTGGAACTCCACCAAAATTTGGTATTCGTGGCATTCCAACGCTGCTTCTTTTCAAAGATGGCGGCGTAGCAGCAACTAAAGTTGGTGCATTGTCTAAAACTCAACTTAAAGAGTTCTTAGACGCTAACCTATAATCAGGTCAGCATTTGAAAAGAAACCGCGCAGTTAACAAATGCGCGGTTTTGTTTTTTCTAAGCTATGGACTAGTCTTAGTTTTAGTGCTAATTTATCGCACGTTAATTGAACGAATTTCTCTTCTTGGTCGATCCTGTGACCAAATCCTTCTTAACTTAAGAAAACAGATCCTATTTTGACTAAACAAACTTCCACCACTATGAATCTTACTGAACTGAAGAACAGACCTGTGTCTGAGCTTGTTAAACTTAGCGAAAGCTTAGGTCTTGAAAATCAAGCTCGCCTAAGAAAACAAGACATTATCTTCTCCATCCTTAAAGCGCATGCAAAAAGTGGTGAAGACATCTTTGGTGATGGTGTTCTAGAAATTCTTCAAGACGGTTTTGGTTTCCTACGTAGCGCCGACAGTTCATACCTGGCTGGCCCAGATGATATCTACGTATCACCAAGCCAAATTCGTCGTTTTAACCTACGTACAGGTGACTCTATTGGCGGTAAAATCCGTCCACCTAAAGACGGTGAGCGTTACTTTGCACTGCTTAAAGTAAACACGGTTAACTACGACAAGCCAGACAACGCACGTAACAAGATTCTTTTCGAAAACCTTACTCCTCTTCACGCTAACGAACGTATGGTGATGGAAGCGGGTAATGGTGCGACTGAAGATATTACGGCTCGTATTCTTGACCTTGCATCTCCAATTGGTAAAGGTCAGCGTGGTCTGATTGTTGCTCCGCCTAAAGCGGGTAAGACAATGCTTCTGCAAAACATTGCTCAAAGCATTGCACGTAACCATCCTGAGTGTGAACTAATGGTTCTACTTATCGATGAGCGTCCAGAAGAAGTAACAGAAATGCAGCGTCTAGTTAAAGGCGAAGTAGTTGCTTCAACATTCGATGAGCCAGCATCTCGCCACGTACAAGTTGCAGAAATGGTTATCGAGAAAGCGAAGCGCCTTGTTGAACACAAGAAAGATGTAGTTATCCTACTGGATTCTATTACTCGTCTAGCTCGTGCTTACAACACTGTGATTCCTTCATCAGGTAAAGTTCTTACTGGTGGTGTTGATGCGAATGCTCTACATCGTCCAAAGCGTTTCTTCGGTGCGGCACGTAACGTAGAAGAAGGCGGTAGCTTAACGATCATCGCAACAGCACTGGTTGATACTGGTTCTAAGATGGATGAAGTTATCTACGAAGAATTCAAAGGTACAGGTAACATGGAACTGCACCTTAACCGTAAGATTGCTGAAAAACGCGTATTCCCAGCGATTGATTTCAACCGCTCTGGTACTCGTCGTGAAGAGCTTCTTACCAAGAACGATGAACTACAGAAGATGTGGATCCTGCGTAAGATTGTTCACCCAATGGGCGAAATCGACGCAATGGAATTCCTTATCGACAAGCTAGCAATGACGAAAACGAACGATGAGTTCTTTGACGCAATGCGTCGTCAGTAATATTGATTAGCTGATCGTATTTAATAAGCGCTGCCCTCGGGTGGCGCTTTTTATTTGCATTTTGTAGCGCCAGCTTGCAGAATGAGCAAAAGTGTTACAAGGACGTTAAAATGCAACATGGACTGTTGTCATCATTACTCCTGTCTACTTCACTGTTATTTTCACCGGTTGGTATGAGCTATGCCACCGAGATGTCTCCACTTACAGTAGAGTCTTGGCTTGAGAATGATCAAGTAAAACTGAAAACTGCTGAACTACTAGAGCTTGTCGTACGTGACGAAGTCAATTCGCTACGCTTTGCGCTTGAGCGCCTGACATTTCCCCAGCAAGAGGTGGCTCGTTACCAACTTTTGAAGAAGCTTGAACAGCAAAAAATCGTACTCACACCCAAGATGTCTATCTTCATCGAGCAGCAACTTGCTATCACGCCCACTTATCAAGTCTTAGAACGTGGCGATGGCTATGAGTTTACGGTACCTGCCTTTAATTACCCTTCAATTGCTAATCGCCTTATTAAACAATGGCGTCAAGATCAGAAGACATTGGTATTTGTGCTAGATGCAGAGAAACAGGAACTCGACCTAAAAGAGTGGTTATCTGGATCTGAACATCAAGTTCAAACGCGAGAAGCGTTGCTCATTAGAGAGCTAGACAGTTTGTCTCCTGAAGCGGTTGATTACCTAACTAAGCAACTCACCGCATCTTCTATTGTTAGTTGGTTACCTTCTACTGAGGTGGTGGTTCGATTAGCGCAAGTGAGCGAAGACCCAGAGGTTTACAAAATTCTATGGCGAATGAAGGCCGATTATCATAGCCAAGCTGAGCTAGTTCGCCTTGCTGAAACCAAACAAACGTTCGCGCTTGAACAGGTGATGGCAGCGACTAAGAACCCGCGTTTGAAAGATGAAGCGATTACTTTGCTTACCAAAGTTAACCCGTTATCAGAAGAGGTGAAGCTGTTCCTTGTCTCTAGGATGGCGATTGCTGATGAAGCACCATTAGTTGCGCGTGAACTCGCCAAACAAGGTCATACGCGATGGTTGCAAGATCTCGTCAATGATAACCCTCAGGTGAAGAGTTCTTTGATCGAGCAAGCATTACCGTAAAGTGGATTTTGCCTCTCAATAACCACACTAAAAAGGGGGACCTCAGCGTCACCCTTTTTGATATACTGAGCGCAGAATAATCAGCATGTAGAAGTCCTATGAGTTTTAAAGATTTACGTGATTTTATCGACCATCTTGAAAGTATTGGTCAGTTGAAACGCATTTCTCACCCAGTCGATCCAGACTACGAAATGACCGAGATTAGCGACCGTACTCTACGTGCTGGTGGCCCGGCTCTTTTGTTTGAAAATCCAGTAGGCTATGACATGCCCGTTTTGACCAATCTATTTGGTACACCTAATCGGGTTGCTATTGGTATGGGACGTCAAGAAGTCAAAGAACTGCGTGAAGTGGGCAAGTTGCTTGCTTACCTAAAAGAACCTGAGCCACCAAAAGGCTTTAAAGACGCTCTTGATAAACTACCTGTGTTTAAGCAAGTCTTAAACATGCCAGCTAAACGCCTTCGCAAAGCGGCTTGCCAACAAGTGGTATGGCAAGGCGATGACGTCGACCTAGATAAAATCCCTGTGATGAGCTGTTGGGCTGATGATGTCGCGCCATTGCTAACATGGGGTTTAACGGTTACTCGTGGTCCAAACAAGAAACGCCAAAACTTAGGTATCTATCGTCAGCAGAAGATCGGCAAGAATAAAATCATCATGCGTTGGTTAGCCCACCGTGGTGGAGCATTGGATCTGCGTGATTGGATGGAAACTAACCCTGGGAAACCATTTCCAGTATCTGTTGCGTTCGGTGCAGACCCTGCCACCATTCTTGGTGCGGTTACGCCAGTGCCGGATACTTTATCAGAGTACGCGTTTGCAGGCTTACTACGCGGTAGTAAAACTGAGGTCGTTAAATCAATCAGCAACGACTTAGAAGTTCCTGCAAGTGCAGAAATCGTGATGGAAGGTTATATCGACCCGAATGAGTTCGCGGATGAAGGGCCTTACGGAGATCATACTGGTTACTACAACGAGAAAGAAAAGCACCATGTGTTTACTATTACTCATGTAACCATGCGCGAGAACCCTATCTATCACAGCACCTATACTGGCCGTCCACCTGATGAGCCAGCGGTATTGGGTGTTGCGCTAAATGAAGTGTTTGTGCCTATTCTTCAAAAGCAGTTCCCAGAGATTGAAGATTTCTATCTACCGCCTGAAGGTTGTTCGTACCGAATGGCAGTCGTGACCATGAAGAAGCAATACCCAGGTCACGCTAAGCGAGTGATGATGGGTGTATGGTCTTTCTTACGCCAATTCATGTACACCAAATTTGTATTGGTGTGTGATGAAGATGTGAATGCACGTGATTGGTCTCAAGTAACCGCAGCGATGTGCGAACATATGGATCCGTCACGCGATAGCCTGATGATAGAGAACACGCCGATCGATTCATTGGATTTTGCCTCACCCGTGGTTGGGTTAGGTTCTAAGATGGGTCTAGATATTACTAAGAAGTGGGACGCAGAGTTAGCGTTATCGCCAGATGTCCAAACAGCACCTGTAAATAGTGAACATATTGAGGGTAGCTTGGCTGAGTTAACCAAGGTTCATCCTGAAATTATTGATGTTCACCTGCAAAACGACAATGCCAGCATGGTTGTGGTGTCTATTGATAAGCAAGCTGCCGGTAATGGTAAGAAAATCATGGAAGCGGTTTGGTCTCAATTTGATGAGAACAAGTTTGTTATCGTGTGTGATGGCGATGTCAATGTGAGTGATTGGAATGACATCATTTGGGCTGTAACGACAAGAATGGATCCGGCGAGAGATACGTTATTCCTGCAGAACGAAACTGGACACTCAAAAATGGGTCTCGATGCGACCAATAAGTGGGAAGGTGAATGCCTGCGTGAGTGGGGTGTACCAATCACAAAAGATCCTGATGTTGTGAAAAAGATTGATAGCATCTGGGAACAGCTAGGAATTTCATGAGCTACCAAGTAGTCTTATACCCAGAAAACATCAGTTTCACGGTAGAAAAAGGGCAAACGGTCTTGGATGCTGCGCTCAACAGCGATATCTATTTCCCAAACCGTTGCCAAGTTGGCGCATGCGCAATGTGTATGTGCAAAAAATTAGAAGGGCAAGTGAGTTACCACCTTGAACCCATGCTCACAGAGAAAGAGCAGCAACAAGGCTGGATTTTTGCTTGCCAAGCATTTGCAGAAAGTAATTTAGTTCTAACCTTTGCCGATTAAGGGTTAGTAAGAGGAAGAACATGACTATTAAATGTAAAGTGAAGTCTATCGAGCCTTTGGCTTGTAATACTTACCAAATCCTACTTCACCCAGAAACACCGGTCGCTTTTAAAGCGGGCCAGTACCTGATGGTTGAAATGGGCGAGAAAGATAAGCGCCCATTCTCTATCGCAAGTAGCCCTTGCCGCCACGAAGGTGAGCTTGAGCTGCACATTGGTGCTGCCGAGCACAACGCTTACGCACTAGAAGTGGTTGAAGCGATGAAGAAGGCACAAGCTGAAGATGGCGATATTGCGATTGATGCTCCACACGGAGATGCTTGGATTAAAGAAGAAAGTGATCGTCCTCTATTACTTATTGCTGGTGGCACGGGTTTCAGCTACGTGCGCTCTATTCTTGATCACTGCATCGCGCAAAATAGCTCGAAAGAGATCTACCTATACTGGGGCGCAAAAGATGAGTGCCAGTTATATGCTAAAGAAGAGTTGGTTGGCATTGCAGAAAAGCATAGCAATGTGCACTTTGTACCGGTAGTAGAAGAAGCACCGGAAGTTTGGCATGGCCAAACAGGTAATGTGCTTGAGGCTGTTATGCAAAGTTTCGAATCATTAGCTGATTTCGATATCTATATTGCAGGTCGTTTTGAAATGGCGGGCGCTGCAAGAGACCTGTTTACTCAGAATAAAGAAGCAAAGCGTGACCATATGTACGCTGATGCTTACGCATTTATCTAACAATACCCTTATATTTTGAGCAAAAAGAGAGCAGAAATGCTCTCTTTTTTACGTTTAGGTGAACTATTAGGCAGTTAACCCCTATTTATTCATTTTTCATGAAAAAGTAGTTGCTAAGCTGAGAGGGTTCCCTATAATGCGACACCACTGAGACGGCAGGCGCCACAAGGCTTCAGCAAGAATCAGTAAGACGGAAAGCGACAAAAAATTAATTTTCAAAAAGTGTTTGACACTGAATGTTAATTCGCTAGAATGGCCGTCCACTTCGAGAGTCTCCTTACTTAAAAGGAACGCTCAAGAAGTTAAGCTCTTTAACAATTTAA
>NZ_JBFROI010000031.1:0-29047 GCF_041471405.1 Vibrio sp. 10N.261.52.C11 | reverse complement strand
AAATATAACCACCTGTAGTTATGACTATATGGCTCTATCAACTTAATGTTGTGTTAATATTAAACATAACATAGAATAATGTTGCTAAAGCCAATTAGTTTAATCATTTTTAATGTAAGGAGTTCTATCTTGAAAATGATTTTCGAAATGCAGTATCGGCGTACAGAAAAGTTTATCTATAAACGTGAGGAGATCTGCTCAATCTTTAGAAGTGATGATATTGAGCAGATCATTGCAAAATATGACTACATTGTCAGTATTGATTTAGAGCGATTTGTTTACTCGCGTTCGACATTGCCGCCTAATTTCTTTGACAAACTAGCCTTGTCACTGCGAGAAGGCGAACTGTGTTACATCTCTTTCGAAGATGCCCTATCACGTTGGAGTGTTATCTCCCAAATTCCAATGGTTTTAATTCTCGGCACGACTGGGAAATCGGGGTTTTATAAGACTAGATTTGGCAGCATTGAGTTTGTGCATGTTCCTCATAGCCATGAAGTAATAATGGCTAACACAACTGAACCTTATGACACTATTCGTCTTGCAAAGAAAATTTTCGCTTTTGAGGATTTAAAAAGGATTGATAGAAACATGCACCTTATCGATTACGAAGAGCTATACGCTGAAGATTAAATTGATAAAAACAGGCTTCATACATTCGACTCAAAAACATTTGACAATTACTGATTAAGGCATTAGCTTTGTGATTGTGTAATTTAAGCCCCAATTTTACGCATTTAAATTAATCTATAATAAATTAAACATTAAATCTTTTTTGGGGAGGTTTGATTTATTAAGGATTAATTTATGAGTTTTGCTATATCTAAGAATCAAAAAGCACTGTTATCACAGCCTAACTATGTTGAGGCCAGTTCTCTTGTTACCTTAAATTTCAGTGTATTAAAACACCATCCTCGAACAGTTCATTTTCAAGACCCCATTGATTTATTTGTCGTATTCGCTCAAGCCCATACACTTGTATGTTTATCACATCAGTACTCAGAAGATAGAAGTCTTTTATCTGGGCGTTTATCAAATCGTTTTCTTCATCAAGTTGAGAGTTTTGATGACATTCTAGATGTCGTGTTTACGATGAACAAATCGAACTTCATGAAAACACATTGCGAAGATAATCAGTTAAAGATTTATCTCAATGATGATTTATCTGATTCTGAAAGAATCATTTCAAATTGTTTTTCATTACAAGAGTGGCTTTGTCGATTAAGTCAGCGTTCATCATTATAATTATGCACTTCCTCTACCCCATCGATTTTGCCAGTGCATCCGCACTGGCTTTTTTTAATCACTCAGTATCAATCTTAAACGTTGTGACCTTAACCTCAACTTCACGATTTTTCACTTCCCTACCTATAAAATCCCCCCCCATCACGACATGCGAATCAATATGGTCATTACACCCCTTAAAGACCGCGTTGTATTTCACCAAAACACGCTTAATACGTTATAATATGCAACTATTCTTTTAGTACAAACTAGGTTAGGAAAGTTGACAACTCAAGCAGACAAACTTCGCCATATGGTTCATACGATACTAGAAAGCGATGCTCTTCACTCCCACCAAGTCAATGCAGCAACAAAAACATTTAATGCTTTTATTGGCGACGTTCGAGCAGCAGTAACGGCGGCTGAAATGCAAGCTGGTAAATCAGGAATAGCTCTAGCCCTATGCTGCTTACAAAGACTCAGTTTAAGTGATACCGATATCTGTGATCGCAAGCAGCTTAAAGATACGCTTTACTTAGTCACCATGCCCGATACCGCACTAAAAGAACAAGCCGAAGCTGATCTGAGATTGGCGAAGAATGTAGTCGTCAGTAACTTTGTTAATTTTGAAAAAGCGTTAGAGAATGACTTTAAAGGTAATCCGCCTAAGCTGATCATCATTGATGAATGTCACTACGGTTCAAACGTATCCGCTGTCAGATACAGCAAGATCTTTGATTACCTTGAACAAGAGAACGATAGCTGTAAAGTTGTATTCATTTCAGCAACTCCTTTCGGCGCTCTTTATGGAGCCGAAACTGAATATCAAGAGGCGATTGAAATTCAGGAAGAAGCCGAATGTGATGACGATCAAGCTCTTATTCTTGAGGCTCAAGAAGCCGCTCAAAACGCACTTAAAGACTCTATTTTGAGGCGTGATTTCAACACTCGATTAGTGTTCCACAAAACCAGCGATGAATATTATGGTGTCCGTGAAATGCTGAAAAGTGGCAAAGTTAAAGGTCTCGAGCAAGACACTAAAAATTTCCTAGTTGACTCACCAGAACGTAACGAGTTTATCCAGCAATTCAAATCTCACGAAGGTATGGGGTGGTCTTTAGTCCGAGTTCCCGCTGGATTCGCAATGGATGCAAAAAAGTTTTTGATCAGCCAAGGCATCGACGAAAGTTCTGTCTATATTTTGGGAAACTCTCTTTCAGGCGTCCCTGAAGATGAGCATTGCAGTATAGAACGTTTTAAACGTGAGTTTGATGATGCTCTTATCTTTGAGGATAAGCTAATTGCAATCACAGTTGCTGGAGCAAGAGCTGGCATCAACTTTGGTGCTATGATGAAAAACAATTTAATCTCGACTTGGGATAGCACTGTTGCTAGCGTTGCAGCAGTCGTACAAGCCAACATAGGTCGTGCCTGTGGTTACCACGGTAATAATTCATCACTACACTTTACGAACCTAAATGCAACAGAAGCCTATGCATCTATTTTGGATCACTTAGAGAAAACTTGTTCTGAGGAAGCTGCATCTGACTTTGATGGACTAAAAGAGTTCTTTGAAGATGTGTGTCAAGAGTATCAAGTCAATGGGTTAGATGTTGGTTTAACGATCAAATACAAGCGTAGACGACCTATCGGTGACGTTGAAACCTATCGAACAGACAGTTATATCGCTGTACCAGCCAAACTATTGGATGACGAAGCGGACTTTACGCAATACACCAGAGACAAACACCTTCTTCAAGCTATTGACATAATTCGCAATGAGTTTACTGCCAAAGGAGCGCCAAGTGTCAAAGGCAATAGAGCGATGCGTGGTAAAAAGAAGAACTGGATAAAAGCTCAATGGGTAAATGGTGATAGCTACAATAATCCTGAAAAAGCTCATGCAGACGGTACTCAGGAAGAGAAAGCAAAGCTCTACACGACAATGCTCGACAACGGTGAGTATCTTGAGTTTAACCGTGTTGTCGCTCCTGGTTCAGGCGAACTATCAGAAAACAAGCTAGTTACAGCGACCATATTCAGCATATACAACATTTCTCGTCGCCAGGTTGATAAAAAAATCATGACCTTAGAAGAGGTTTATGACATGTGCGATTATTTCGATATCGAGCGAGACGACACTATGTTTGTACTCTACAAGCGTGGTGAATACGATATCGAGCGTTCTATCGCAAAGAAACAGCATAATGAATTGCCTGAAAAATCTGGAGATCTAAGCGATGAATCTCATTTTTCAGATAAAACCTAACCTGTACACAACTAATCTTAGTGGGGGCTTGTTAGCTCCCATTTTCGGTACTAACCATGAATAATTCTGATAAGCACCGCAAACTTACTGAGCATACAATCTCAAATAATACGTATCTACACCAGCGTGAAGCGGCACAACAAGCATTCAACCAGTTTAAAGCAGGATCTAGAGCAGTCGTCATTGCTGCGGAAATGCAATCTGGTAAATCAGGGGTTGCACTTGCCCTATCTTGCTTGCAAAGACTTTCGCTTTCAGATGAAGTGATAATCGACAGGAAATGTCTGAAAGACACGTTATATTTAGTAACCATGGCGGACCTTGCGCTTCAAGAGCAGGCCAAACAAGACCTGTCTGCTAGCAAAAACGTGGTCGTCAGTAATTTTACAAATTTTGAATCCGCACTAAAGACACACTTCAAGTTTCAAGCTCCTAAACTAATCATTATTGATGAGTGTCACTATGGTTCAAGCAGTGATAGCGTGCGATACGACAAGGTTTTCAATTATCTTGAGCATGACAACCGCCACTGCAATGTTGCCTTTGTCTCTGCAACTCCGTTTAGTGCGCTATATGCGGCTGGTGCAGACTCGATACTCCGCCACAACTTTAATACTTCATTAGTCTTTCACAAAACAAGTGACGAGTACCATGGTATTAGGCAAATGCATCGAAGCAACCAGATCATTAAGCTTGATGAAAACTCGCGAGACTTTTGTGAAAGCTCTTTACTGAGAAATCGTTTTATTCGGCAAATCAAAGAACATGAAGGCTCTGGTTGGTCATTAATTCGAGTACCTAGCAGTCAGGCAAAAATTGCAAGAGATGTTTTGCTCTCTAATGGTATTGAGCCACATCAAATACATATTATTGGTCAAAAACTAGTAGGTCTCGAAGATCATGAACTCTGCTCTATTGATGACTTTAAGCGTGAATACGAAACTGCTGCATTATTTGATGACAAACTGATAGCAATCACTGTCGCGGGATTTAGGGCTGGCGTTAACTTCGGTCAAGAGATGAAAGAAACACTTATCAACTCTTGGGATAGCACGATTGCTAATATTGCAGCGGTTGTACAAGCTAATATTGGTCGTGCTTGTGGCTACCACAAAAATACAACAGCAAAGCACTACACTAACCTAGATGCTGTCAGAGCCTATGGTGAACTACTTGATCATTTAGAGTCCAATCATAACAGCCATGAGTTTGAAGGACTTCATCAGTTATTTGACCAAATTTGTTCACGTTATGAAGTAAGAGGGTTTGACCGTGGTACGACAATAGCCCCTGTTTCTGAAACTAAGATTACGAAAAAACTTACCGATATCAAAACCTACTCAACCAAAGGCTATATTGCTGTCCCTGGTAAACTTCGACACCCTGATTTCGATTTCTCCATCTTTACTACTGACCCAGAACTTTTAGAAGCTATTAGCTTAATCCGTCAAGAACTGATAGGCGAAGATGGGCCATATAGAAAGAAGAACCGCGCCCTTCGTGGTGAACATCAGAATTGGATCAAAGCACAATGGGTAAATGGCGCAACATATGATGATGGAACTCAAAGTTGTGCAAAGGCAAGAGCATTAGCTTTCACCTCACGACTAAATCAAGGTGAAGAGGTTTCCTTTAACCAGATAGTGAATCCAGGTGGTGGTGAGCAAACAGAAGATAAGAAAGTTATGGCAAGTATCTTCAGTACATATAACTTATCGGGTCAAATGGATGCTTTCAAACGCTCATTAGATTCTGATGACATGGAAGAAATCTGTAGCTTACTCGATGTTGAACAAGACAATACTCTTATCGTTCTGTACCAACGTGGATCATTCTTGGAATCTAATTCTGAGGATGGACAACGTCTTAGCCATGACATCCAAACCACTCGGATACGACATAACAGTGTCTTCTAGGAACAACAAAGCCGCGATATTCGCGGCTTTGTTTCTTCTATATCAGGTATTACTCAGTAGCTACGTTGTTTATTTTTAACGCTTTCCAACCCCATGACATTTTCTTTTTATTATAGTTTAACACTGCTGTACCCTTGACCAGCATGCCATCGTTAACACCATGCTGCTCCATCAATAGTGGTGAGATAAAAATATCATCATCGGTAAACCCCATTCCATTAGATGCTCGAACACTACAACTAAAGTTCTTATACACAAGGAAGCTAGGTGTTTTTTCTGTCTGTTTAACCGATAATACTCTATAACGCTCACCCTGCTTAGTTTTAAACTGAGCGACTTTTACAGCAAGAAAATCACCTTCCTTTACAGTAAAGTCAATATCTGAAAAATGTACAACTGAGCTAATCTTCCTGTTTACAATGAAATGAAATACCTTTTTTTTCTGATTCACATGGTCAACTACCGCAACATGATCGGTAAAGATGTCCCAAATAACACCACACTCACGATTAGCTATCAAATAAACCTGATATCTACCACTACCATCATAGTCGCCTTTAATGCTTAACCCAGATCCTACATCACCAAACTTGTGCTTGTTTTCAGGAACTGAGATTTCTATTGGCTCAACTTTACCGTGCGGTACTAGATACAACTTTCTTTTTGGTTTATTTGGCTTATCAGGTAAAGTGAATTTTTCACC
This sequence comes from Vibrio sp. 10N.261.52.C11, assembly GCF_041471405.1. NCBI lineage: Bacteria > Pseudomonadati > Pseudomonadota > Gammaproteobacteria > Vibrionales > Vibrionaceae > Vibrio > Vibrio sp. 10N.261.52.C11. The sequence continues at coordinate 22,935 of NZ_JBFROI010000031.1, read as the reverse complement.
TATACAAGCCTTCACGAATGGTAAATCGCTACATAGTAACTCTTCTGCCTTTGAAACATTGGATTGATAATACTTCTTGTTAGATTCTGTAGCAGCAAAGCTTTTGTACCATTCCTGAGCTTGAAGCTTCTCAACATCTTCTGGAACTTTCAGTCCGTCCTTCGTTTTAGAGGCTACGACTTTATCTACTTCATGCTTTGCTTCAGCAAACTCGCCCTGAGAAGCTAATGCTTGAGCCATTTTAATACGAATTTTAGCTGTAAATTTATCATCCGTGTGACAAAGCAAAGCCTTACAATAGCAACTCAGTTCAATTGACTTATCAAGCTCTGCATTGACTTCCCCAAGTAATGCCCAAGCCCAGTAATCACTGACTTTAGAGCGGGTAACATCGGTAGCAAAACTTAAAGCCTCTATACTTCGTCCTAGCTTTAAGAGCAGTTTTGCTTTATTGAGTTTGAGCCATATATTTTCAGGAAAACGCTCAATAGCATTATCTAAATGCGGGAGAATATACTGCTGATTTTCGATAATATCAGAAGCAACCGATTCCTTAGCAGCCTGCTGAATAACTTTTTCAGCTAATGATGGATATTGAACCCCGTTATTGTTGATATAAGGTTCATAGTCCTCTTCTCTGAGAGAGTCTAACTGCCAATACCTCAAAAAGCTGATGAGACTAAAACTAGAATTACCAGCTAACTTAGCTGCTTGTTGTAGTATGCTTGAATGCAATAGTGACGGCTTTTCAACTAGATTGAGCTTGAGATAGTCAGCTAACAACCTTTTTGAACTAGATACATTTATGTGCTCTTGACCCAACGAGTGCTGTAAGAGTCGAAATAACTCCCACCCTAAAGAGGTTTGTACATTCAAATCGCCTGCACCTGAGCTACAAAGCTGCTTATAAATATTAGCAGCCTGTAGGTGATTCCCTTGTTTACTTAAAGATTTGGCCTTTTGTATCAATTGCCCATTAGGGTTGCATAACGATAGTGCGTATTGAACCTGAGTCGTTAATATCTCATCACTTGCAGCAACGTCTATCGATTGCAGTTGCTGTGAATAATAAGCTAAGTTTTGTTGCTGATCGGACTGAGAATCTCGTTTCAACAAATCTATTAAGCACCAAGCTAATGCCTTAAAATTCCATTCATCAGAAGCATTTTCCTTAACAAGCTCTACAGCCATCTGATATGCTTCATCAAGTTGCCCAGATTTACGCTTAGCAAAAACATCTTTACTAGTAATCATCCGCTCAGCCCCTCTGTAAGTATCAGGTCAATCTCAGCGACAAGATCAGAGCCAACGCATTTACTTGGTAAAACAGACTTCTTAGTAAATTGTTGCTTACCATTAAAGTTAATATCAAAAACTGCAACAGAATTGCCCTTACTAAACGTATATCTCAATGCCCATTGCTGCTCTTCCGCTGAGTTCAAAGTAATACCTGCACTACTCACCAGTTCCATCAGACGCTGGTGAAACTGATTTTGAAATTCCTGCGAAAATAAAACTTCAGGTGCGTCACTCGAATCATTGACCAAGCCAAATTTTAATGGTGCTAGTAGCTCTGCAACCTCGCTACTAAACGGATTAACTTCGATCAACTTAACCTGACTCACTTTTCCCTTTGCGTTATACCAAACATTGATCCTAGCGAATTCACTTCCTCGTTGAATAGTATATGCCTCGTGATATTGCTTATGATCAATATCAACTACAGCACAGCCACTACCTTTTAAGGAGTCACGAACTGAGCCTAATAGCTGCATTAAAAATGCTTCACTCTGAGGTATACCAAATGTGTTGTCATCTGAGAGATCAAATACTGGAGATTGATCAATGTTGTTGCCTTCAAGCTGTACGGAAACGGTAGTCTCGCGCACATTTGCTTTAGGAGCAGGTTCTATGAAACCATTACCAACGGTTGTTACTGATTTCAAACCCCCACCGAGTTTTATTTTGGGAGGCTCTAATAAGTACAACTGCTTGGCGGTACGAGTGATTGCTGTATAAAACCAACGGAAATATCCTGCACTGAGTGTATTCTGATGCGTTTTACATTTAACAAAAACATGATTCCATTCGCTACCTTGAGCTTTATGGCATGTTATCGCATAACCAAACTTAACACGAAGTGCATTAAAGTACGGATCTGTTCGCAGTGTTTCTTTGAACTCTAAGCTATTCCTACGTAGGTTTGAATGCCGCATACAAAAATCAACATACAAAGCCTTATTTTCATCAGAAGATAACTGTGGTTGCTCTGAGTAAAGTAAATTTTCGACTATTTTTGCCCTAAAGAAACGCGCGATTCCTGTGAGATCTTTAAAACCAATGTCCACCTCTCGGAAGCTCAGCTCTACCTCGACTCTCTTCTCTTTACTTTTTGGGTTTAAAACGACTCTTCTTATTTCACTCGGCCCAAGTACCTGACGAACTAAGCCAAACTCACCGTTAGAGATATAGAATCCATAGCGGTCATTGTTTGAGACAGCGATTACTTTGTCGCCATTTGAAATTTCTGGTTGTTCTGGAAAGAAATGCTCTCGAATTCGATAGTTATATTGCATCACATCACGATTAGAACCAGCAACGACTATAGACTCACCGTTGATCTTCCCCTGACATGACTCAAGATATTTAGGTAATAAATCAGCGTATTCAATTTCCTCAACATCGGCAAAGGTAGTGTCTAGACTAAGTTGGTTAAAGACACCTGCTTTAAGTGCATTACGTAACTGAATTGAATTTATCATTACACCGCTGTCAGCTTTTTGTCTGACAACTTCAGTTAACTCGTAACTTACCGTATCTAACCCAAATTTCTGTTTCAGGTAATCTGCTGAGAGTGCTGGTGAAAAACTCATTCCAACTGGCGGTAACTGCGCATCGTCCCCAATAAAAATAACTTTCTTACGGTGATCATTGTGATCTAAATTTACGAACTTCAATAAATCACTCAATAACTTTCCTGAACCACATCGGAAAAATTCATTATCGTTGTATACATCAGAAATCATAGAAGATTCATCAATGATGAATACAGTATCAGCAGATAACTCATTTACCGCGATCTGAGCATAGAGCTTGTATGTCTCAGACTCTTCACCTGATTCGTCTCGATATTCAACTAAATCTTTGAAAGAATAAATTGTCTTATGGATAGTGAAGGCGCTGCATCCCGTTTTATTTGAGATAACCTTTGCAGCTTTGCCCGTAGGCGCAGATAGTACACACGTACGACCGATTGACCTAAAGTACTCAGTAAGGCCTTTTGTAATGAAAGTCTTACCAGTACCCGCATAACCTTTTAGCTGAAAGACACTCTTTTCTTTATTAGAAAGAAATTGCTCTAATTGCTCTACAAGTTCAGCTTGCCCAGCAGTTAAATTATATTCCGAAAAGCTATCATGAATTGAAATGTTCTTATTAGTTACTTCCTGTTCAAAATCAATAGATCGTGCCGCTTGCTCTGCACTTGCCTTAAACCTCTCAAGTTTAAGCGCATCAACTTCCCCACGAAGTTTAGAAAGCTCATCTAAAGCACTTTGCTCATTAGCTTCAACGGATAACAGCTCCTGTTTAGCTACTTCTAGCTGTGATTTCAACTCTTCATTACTTTTAGATAGCTGCCCAAATGAATCTGGTTTCTGTGGTTGAACGAAGGCTGGGTAACTTGCATCTGATTCACCACTATATGCTTTATATAACCATTGACCTAAAAAGTAGGCCTCTTTAATTAGCCAAAGAGCATCGTCTGTTGTTCCTTCATCATGATGTACCGCTCTATTCCCCTTCATACGAAGCGCATGAAGTTTCTGACACACATCATCACCAACAACTTCGATAAACTCGTCGGACTTGAGTTTATCGATTAAGTTGGTTCGTGGTTCGCACGGCAGGGAAAGCTCACGGTACAGAACACCCACAAGCGCTTCACAGAAGCAACGTAGTTTTGTTAAAGACGACTGAGGGTCAGTATATACATAACCCTCTGCATATTGAGCAAAACTAGCTAACTGAGGCCAGCGATGCTCAAGAAGTTCAAAGTTCCCAGCCATTTATAACCTTTATTATCAGTGTGACTTCATATGTGAGTCACTTTTATTTAGCGATTAATATTTAATACAGGCGTCAAGCACTCCTGTAATGACAGACCACCGTGATTATAGTGATCACCCGACACATAGCCTGAGATGCCAGGAGCCATCGCGATAGAAACACTCGGATTCCAGAACCAAGGTACGACTAAACCATCGTATTGAGCATTACTCTTCAATATCGCACAGCGACGTTGGCGGTTTGTTCCTAATGACTTGTGAATTTCACCTTTTGGCAAGCCATCTGGCACCCATAGCCAGCCGTGGTCAGTTACGATTTTGATTCGCTTCCACCCTGCGTCCAATAGACCTCGGATTCGTGCCACCACATCATCCAGCACCTGCTCGATGTACTGTGGCATCTTTAACTGTTGCTTGTGACCTAAGTTATCTAGGTCTCCTGTTTGCACCCAGGCATAACCATTCGGTTCTCCTGTTTCAAGGCCATCTAAGTATTGCCAGCCTCGCTCAGCAAGTAACTTCTTAAGGTAGTGACTACTAAAAGACGCTTGTGTACTCGCTAACGCAGGAATGAAGTCATCGTTGTCCTCTAAACCCGTGAGCAAATCAGCCAGCGGTGTCACTGCGGCTTTGGCTGTAGCTGTTAATGACGGTAGCGCAGACCATTGAGAAGCCAGATCGGTATTTACACCAATGGCTGAAAGTTTGTTCTCCAGTTGCTTAGCAGTATCGAAACGTAGCCCATCAACAAAGAAAATCACTTGGCTACCAACAGAGTAGTTTGCTGATGTTTCTTTTAACTGTTTATCGCCAGGATAACCATTCAATCGGACTTGATCTTGGAAGTTAAGCGCCACCCTTTCCAACCACGGTGTATAAATGACAGCCAGCACATCTGCAACCAACTTCTGATGGTGAATATCTTTTGCTTTTGCCATCGCATTCAGCACAGCCGCATCAGCCTGCCAGAAGCGGCTGGTATATAACTCCGCCATGCCCGTAGGAGAACCCGAAGTGAATGGAATATCTGTATGCTCAAGAACAATCATAACTTGTTCTAAAATGTCTAACCAAGGTGAAAAGCCTAGTTGAGACCAGATCCAATCTTGGCGAGATTGTTGGTTACTCCACAATGTGGTAAACGTCTGCTTCAGGTTATCACGATTACTGCCCGCTATTTGCTTAAATGCGTCTTCAATAACGGACTCATCACGCAAATTTTCGGATAGATAATTTTGTGCTTCAAAAGCAAGTCCCGATGGTACTACTGTTTTTAAACGGTCCACCAGTGCAGGGAGGTTGCTTGCTGTCTCTTCAAATCGCTCCCATACGCCTTGCCACTCACCTTGAGCATCACAGAGCAACTCTAGAGCAAGCGCCATGTTCGCTTCGCTCGGTTCAAAACCGTATCTTGATATGCAGGACTGGCTGAAAATATCCCACTTACTGCCTTGCCATTGCTCAGCTTTTTCGGTTGGGTTGTTTAACCATCCCAAAATGTCTTTGATAGGATCATCTAGAACGATAGAGTAGAAATCTTCCGCTTCTAACTTTTTGCCCATCAACTTCGTTGCTGGGGTTTCTAGTAGATCGGGTAAAACCTTCAGTATTGCTTCTTGGGTTTTAGTGTCTTTTGCAAGGTCGAGTTCTAGACCTACTTTAGGGTTAGTTAGAAACGAGCCAACAGACCAGTCACGTCCAGCCGTGTTATACGCCCACCAGCAACCACGGTATTGCAGCTCAGCCAACGGCTGTAAATACTCAGGGCATTGCTCAATAGCTCGCAAATCTTTTCGCCCAACGCCAGGAAGATAAATGATTGGCGTTTTATCTTCTGGTAGTTCGCACTCTTCTAGTTTTGCAGCGATCGCACACTTAACCCAAATCGCTGGGCCTGTACGCTCTTCTGGTTTGTATTCACCGAGTTCAATTAGTTCAGGCAACTGCTGCTTGATGTATGGCATTGCGGATTGCCATTGGCAATCAATGTCTGTCCACAAAATGGCAGCAGGTGCTACTTGAACTGACTTATTAAAAGTTGCTGAGTTTCGTAACTGCTCGATTAAATAATTAACGACTAACATTAAAGCCTTTCTTTGTTCGAAATTGGTAACGGGTACATCTGCAAAATCTGTTGCACAAGATCTTGCGTTCGACTGTCGATTTGCTCGACCGACCATGAATCAGCTTTAGCAAGCTCAGCATTGAGGTACAAACCATTATTGTATCCCACAGGGCTGCCTTTCTTGTCCTGTCTATCTCGCTTTTCAATAAAGCTTTTGTTTCCAAGCGTACTGTTGTACCCAGAAATAGTCAGATTGCCGAGTTTATGAGCGTGTGTTTCCAAATACTGCTTCGCCAAAGCCTCATCACCTTGTGCGATCATATCGACCCAGCACTGAGGAATATTTTCTCCTTGCGGGAAGATATGCTCAATAGTCCAGACAAACTGCTTACCTTTAACAGCCCACAAATTGCGCTCCGTCTCTCGTGTCATCCGCCCCTGCTCTAGAGCACACAACACGTAACGACACACAGACTTATTATCTGCGTACAAATTGCCTGACAAATCACGTTTAAATGTTTCGTCATCAGCACTAACTCGGCTTAAGTTCATCGCCACCGCATCAACAATTTCATCACCCTGAAGGGTTGGTATTACCCCAGTCAAATCCATAAAGATTCGAGTAAGGTCGCGAGTGGCAGGTCTGTCGGTTGTATTACGTCTAACAAAGAAAGCAATCAATAACTTGGTGATGTTTTCTAAATGAGCAAATGACAACCCTAGCTTTTCTTGCTTAGCAAAAAGCAGCATCAGAAGCAGATAAGAAGGCACCCCTTGAACACGTTCTAAATCTTCAAGTAAATAAGAAAGCCTTGGTTGCTCTGGAACCTGGTTATGGCAAATGATCTGCGCATACAGCTCAGAATGCTTAATCATCTTAGCAAGAAATGTCTCTGCATCATGTGAGATAAGCTTCTCATAGACTTGCATCAGGTTCGACTTAGTCGCAACAGGAACACTAACTATGTCTTTCAACTTAGGCTTAAACGCATTGTAGTATTGCCTAAAAAAGCGCTCCTGAACGCCATAATCATCACCGAGGTAACCTAATACCTTCGTCCAATTATTGAAATGCTTGTCAATTTGGCCTTCATCATCACTTTCAAGCTTAGCCAGGAGTTTGTTTTTAATAAGATCAATCGCGGTAAGTGGTACACCTCTATTGTTCAATGATTCAAACAATGTGTACGCATCAGAATGACTTGCCACCTCAATCTTGACTAAGGTTGCAGTATTCACTTTTTCTATTAGAGATGTTAGCACTGACACTCTATCGCTTGACTCTTGAAGATATTCCTCAATTCGAGAGCAGAAATGTCGGAAAGCTCGAACAATTCTCCGATTACCCGCATTTGATGGGTAGTCGGCTTCTTTCAGTACGCCCGCTTGATTTAATACCCAGAAATAATCCTGCTGATTGCTATTTTGAACCTGCGGCACAATACGAGTCTGATCTGCGTTGCTTTTCAAAATCAACTTGTGCTTCAAGTTATGAAGTTCGAGTTGTTGTTCAAATTCAAGTTCTACGTCAAGATTCTTGAAGCACGAGTATATGGCTGCTTTAAGCAATGACAGAGTAGTCATTCTCTGTTGACCATCAACCAGCTCCAATGATTGTACGGCTAGTGCGTCAGTACTTTGGTTGATACAGATAATAGAACCTAAAAAGTAGCTTGGATCATTGTCGAGCAAATCCTCAAATAATGTATCCCACTGCCATTTACCCCATGTGTATTCACGCTGATACCTAGGAATAGCGTAGATGACTTTCTCATCTACGCTAAACAAGGCAGAAACCGCGTAGTTTTCTACCGACTTAATCATTCGCTTGTTCCCTAGCCGCTTTCTTTTCTGCCAGCGTTAAATGATGATCGTTAATACGACTACCCTCTTTCTCGCCGTAGACTGGGCCAAGGTCAAACCATGGAGCGGAAGCGACATCTGTACCTCGGTCTTTTTTCCAGTGGATGTTTGGCTTACCACGCAGTACACCTGCACCTTTTTTACCCACGTCTTTCGCTAGCATAAATGGACGGATGTTCAAACGAACCCCATCATTCAAGTCTGGGTTCCAACCAATAGGTTGCTCTTCTAACGGTTTCCAACGCACGAAGATGTCCAAACCTTTTTCACCTGCAAGAATTGCCTCCAACTGTGTTTTGAGGTTTTCAGCCGCAGTTAAACGAATGTCGGCACCATCTTTGCCGTCAGCTAGGTCGCGTTTCTGGGTACTGATCCAGTCATCTAGGTAAGTATAAATCAGGCGTTCAAGCCCTTTGTAATCAAGCTTATGGTAGTTAACAAGAGCTGAGAAGCCATCCTTCAAACCATCCCACACCTGCCAAATAAACGGGCGGTGTTGGAACAGTTTAGAGTGTTGGTCAAAAAACTTATCACGCAACCAGCTTTCAATATCTTTCGCTTTTACCGCTTTAAGTAAGTTTTGTTCTACTGAACTTGTCCACTCGTCACCGTAGGCTTTGTGTAAAATCGCTTCTAAACGCTTAGCCGCTGTTTTCTCTCCGCGTACTGCTGGAATACAAACAATACCATCATCATCAATCAAACCCGCAAAGTCTGCGTTCTTCTTCATCACCTCGCGCATTTCTGACGCAAGTTCCATTTCAGTATCAAGTTCAGCGGGCCACTGGTAACCAAGTAAGCGAGCGACAGCGACTTGAAGTACAGTGTCTTCTTGGCGCAAACTTCCAATAGTAGTAGTTCTCGTTTCTTCATCCCAAACGACTGAGGCACATGGATGACCATGGAAAATCCATTGAGTTGGATCATCAGAAAATGGCTTTGGAATCCCATTAGGGTACTTAAGTGCAGATTGGTCTCTCCACAAATTAAAGTTACATGGTATTTCAACAAAACTTTGATCTGTAATCTTCAATTGTTGATTACGTTCTCTAACTTCTTTCGCAAACTCCCCACTCTCACAGAACGTCCATAAAGCCTCTAAATCGTTTTCATTCTCTGGTATTAGTACAGATACATTATTGTCGAATAGCTCTCCATTATAAAGAGAGACTGGGAGCTTACCTGTAGCTGTAACAACAACACCTTTTTTGTTCCAAGCTCGATCCCCCCTTAACCAAGAGTTAATACCACTTTCACCTAAGCGTTCTTTTAAGAACTCAAGAAAATCACCTTCACCATTTTGCCAATAAAGAGCATATGATTTTCCACTAAATAGAATGTTCTCTTTTACAGAAGATGCCTGGAAACTCCATATTTCATAGTTATTTTCATGTTCCCAAATAAACCTACCAAACCGAGAATAGTCTCCAGTACAAATGCCCAAGTTTGTGTGAGCAACAGTGGATAACATTTCATTCGTGCTAGAGTTTTCAAAACTTACACGGGCACCTTTTCTCTCCAATACTGCAACTTGATTTTCTTGTTCTAAGTTGCATGTAATTAAGGCACTAGCTTTTAATTCAGCGTTGGAGTCAGAAGATACATCTAGGCCTTGAATGACATGCTTGTCGTCTTGGTTTTTCACCTTAGATATATTAATAAGTTGGACATTAAAGTCCCACATTGGCGTTTGAAACCCCTTTGCACCCAACCTGGATATCAATTTCCATGTATTTTCCTGCAACAAACGTTCTCTAAATCTTCTATAGCTGCTCAAGAACAACCAGTTTTGTGGTAACACGACTCCAACTTCACCATTGATAGCCGATAACTTGATACATTTGTCTAAAAAGGTTGTCGCTAGGTCATTCTTCGAGTCTTCAAAAAACTGCTCACAATGACTACTTAAAATTGGCGATTGCTTCGTTCTTGCTAAATAAGGTACGTTGGTTACAACCCATTCGTATCGATTTGATAGTAAACTAGCGGCTTTCACTAATCCCTGAACTGTCGCTACAGCTTCCTGACTAACGCCTGCTTTTCTATCTAGTGCATTCTGCAATAGTTCCCAAGGGCGAGCTTGACCTTTTGGTGTAGTGTCAGTTGGACTTATCAAACTCCCAAGAGTCGGCGCATCTTTAAATGTATGCTGCATCCAAGCAATTGCATCTGTTAATGCTTCATCGTTCTTACCTAAATCTATCCACTCTTTTTGTGCTTCAGCAATCGACATACCAGAACAGGCTAATTGAAGCTCAGGCAACGCTCGGTAACCACCTGCATTTGGATAACGCCATGCTTCCAAAGCCAAAGCAAAAGCCGCCAGCTCTACGCAGCGTTGGTCAAGTTCAAGACCATGAATGTTGTCACGCAGTACCGCATCAACCGCTTGCTTCTCTGACAATCCTTCAAGCTGCATACGCATAGGTACAAGCATTAAGAACACAGCCACTAAGAAATGACCAGATCCACAGCAAGGGTCAAGTGTTTTAAGCTCTGATAAGTTCTCAGGCCATTTTTCAAACCCACCCGCTGCTGGTTTCCATGATTCTGCGCCCTCTTCTTTAGAGAAGCGAAGGTACTCTAGGGAGACCCCAGGAATAGCCGCTAGCTCACGAAGCTCTTGTTCGTTGTTTGCACGAATTAAATCATCTTGAGAAAGGCGTTTATTGGCCCACCAAGCACCAAGCGCATTGTCAAGTAAGAAACTCACCATATAAGGCTCTGTGAATAACTGCGTTACAGGGCTTAGTTCCTGTGCACCAATTTTCACTCCTGACTTGTTAACTTGATCTTTCTTCTTGGTTTGCCAGAACTGGTAACACCAACCTAAGCTGTCTTGCGCTTGGTAGATTTGAGGGTCTAGCTGAGCAATCAGACTTTCTAACTCCTCAACACGGTTCATCGACAACTTGATATCGAAAACAGGCGAGTCCACACGGAAAATTTGTGGCAGCATTTTTTGTGCTAAGCGACCAGCAAGCTCCCAACCGTCTTTACAATCTGGCTCTTCTTCTGCCAGCTCAAAACATTCATCCAGTGTGACAGACGTGTACTCGTCATACATCAATAGGTTGTTTTGTTCTAGGTAACGAGCAAACAGCATACGATGCCAATGCTCATAGGCCATTTCGTTAATTAGTCGTTCAGTTTCCTGTTTGCCATCTTTTAGCTTATCGCCGAGCTGACGAGCATGGGCACGCAGCTTATTACGCAGCGCACGTTCTTCTTCGCTTAAATAGTTTGGAGCGTGAGCCTCTGCCACACCCAAGCGTTGTAGCGCTTCAAATACAGCTTGCTCTACGATATCGCGGGCTTTAACTACCGTATCTTCTAGCTTCTTACGCAGTGTTTTATCTAATGCTTGTCTCATATCGTTCTTCTTAATTCTATTAGTCTGCCCTACCTAAATAAGAGCATTTGGACTATTGAGATAGTGTTCGTTAACCACAAACTTCAATGCGCCTAAGGGAATATCTCCTAGGCGAATTCTTATTCGACGGTGGCTTCTAAACTTCAAGTAATATTACTGTGGTACAACTGGCCCGTTTTCTAATTCTAAACGTAGCTCTCGCTCTACATCAGCTAGCCACTTCTGCAAATCATCTTCCGTTTCTAGCAATGGCTTATTGAGCTTGTAATACTTCGTTTTAGGTTGAAGTTCACTGATCGCATCTTTCAGTACCGCATCGAAGATGCCAGGAAGCAAGGCAACTTTGTCATTCCATCTATCAAAGCTGGTTTCATCTAGCGAGTTGAATACCGAGTCCTCGTCAGCAATATTAATTGCTGGGATAACATCTAAGCTGCGTTTGTTCAAAAACTCATTACGCTTTACTTCATCAAGCTTTTGCCAGTTTTCATCTGCTAATAGGTCAGACATACAAGCGCGATGCTCTTCTTCATAACGCTCACGATGTGCGGTCAACGCGGTGCGAAGTTCATTGGTCGCTTTGTCTAGCAATGGTTTAACTGGGCAAGGTTCAGATAACAAGCTTCGGTTAGTTACGATTGCCTGTTGTTCTTGTTGCAGCTCTTTGTATATAGCAAGTGGGTAACAGTACTCCATCGCTTGCGTTAGCTTCTTCCAAAGCTTCATACGAAGTTCAGCTTTATGCGCTTGCTCTTTCCATTGCTGAAAGTCACTAATCAATTGATCTTTATTATCAAATGCCTTCTGTAATTGGTCATTACCCGAGTACATTTCAAGCTCTGATAACAAAGCTGTACTTGGTGCCATAGGTAGTGGCGCGTCACCACCCGCACTACGAGCCACGTTTTTAGCATTAATAATCGCAAAAGGTAGCTTAGTTGCCTCTTCACCTGTATTGCATGCTTCTTCAAGCAAGGTAGAAACCACACCACGAACTTTAATAAGTTGTACTTTAGATAGCGTTACGTTTTCTGGTCGGAACTTAGTTTGCGTTACTGAACTACGATCTAGGCTTTTAGCATCAATCGGACGCTCTTGCACATCAGACGCTCGTAGCACGCCCGCAGCTAACATTGCATACAACGCACCATCGACGACATCTTTACCCCAACCGTATGGCGCATCATAAAAATGATCTCGGATCTCCTTACCCGTTTTCATTGTTCCAATAAAGCGATATATCTCTGCGCACACGGGTTGTTGATTCGCTTCTCCGTTGAAGCCTACCGCTTCAAGCGCATTTGGGTCTGCAAGCTTGCTTGCTTGATCAAAGACTTTAGCCCAACCACGGCTGTCTGCCATTTTGAATTTGTTGTACAAACGCTGACACGCTAAAGCACCTGCATTTTGGATTTGCTCGGCAAGAGTTTCGCCTTCAACTTCTTGACCACCAGCCAAACGGACCTGTATCTGTGAGAAGATATCGCTCAAATAGCCTTTTTTGGCACGTTCGGCTTCACTTAAGCGCGTTTCCATTGCCTGTAAGGCATCTTTACCCGCTTCTGTTGTTGCTCGGCCACGAACCTCTAGCGTGTTCTCTGCTGCTTTAAGCGCAACAATGGCATTCTTAAGCTCACTACGGTGGAGAGTTGGCACATAAACGAAGATGGTGGCACCATCTGGATCAGCACCACGAGAAAGGTCGTTAAATTGCTTCTCGGTTTGCTCTGGTGCCCAGGCATAAATCCGTTTTGTTGCTTCACTTGGCAACTCTGAGTCAAAGGACACGTTGATCACTCGCGGCTCAGCTACTTCACCCTGAGTAATTCGAGCTTGAGCCACTTGCTTAGTAATATAACGCTGGATTTCTTTTGTACGGTACGCCTCTAGCGTCTGAGGGTTACCCAGAAGATCGTTTTCTTGGCGGCGAAACTCGTCATACCAAGCTTGGCTTTCTACCGTTTGTAAACTGAACTCTCGCCCCTTGTCCGTTTCACGAGCCATGATGAGGTGCTCATCTTCAAGCTGTTGCAGCATCTTTGGCACAAGCGGGCGAAGCTTGTATTTATCGTTTTGTAGATCCTCTAATAGCAAATCAGATAACGTATCTACTGTCGCATAAATGCCGTACTCCATCTCTGCTGGTAGCTTGCTAATCAGTAAGATTAGAGAGAGTAAACGACCTTGCAGTTGCGCATCAGCATCACCACCACGCTTACGGCTGATGGTTTCATAGATATCTTTAGAGATCACACCTGTTTGCAGTAGATTCGTTGAAATCTGATCATAAAGAAAGTCAGCAGGAACAACGTAGCCCAGCTCTTTGTCTGCCGTTGTCTTTAATGCTTCATGCACAACACGGAGTTGGTTACGCAGTTGAGAACCTGTACCCGTTTTATCTAGCGCTGGTAAGATACGCTCCCAAAAACGGCGGCGAACTGGAAGTAGCGGATAGTCTGGCACCATCCACTTCTCATCATCTTTAGTGTGCTCAATGGTGCTACCACGTAGATGACGAGAAATCTCACCTAAGTTGTCATTGACAACCGTGTTAACTGCATTTTCTGCTGAAGCTTTCTTTTGAAGGATGACTTTTCGAATTACTGCGTCTACATCTGTGTCTTCCAACTGCACAGGAACTTGGAAACGACCCATTAAACGTTGGAGGTTTGCCATGCCAGATAAGGCGCTTTGACCTGTTGCAACAAACAATAGCTTTGACTTAAGTGCACTAGCGCCACTACAGGTCTCTACTACTTCTTGTACATCAAACGCTTTTTGAACGTTGTCACCGATGTACTGTTGCACCTCATCCAGAACAACTAGAGTTAGTGGTAATTCGCCGTCATTGGAAATGGCATCAACAATCGCAGAGACCATTTCATCGTTTGTTACATCATCAACGATCTTGTATTGGGCACGTAGCATCTCGCGCACTTCTTTCAGATCTGCGCCAATGCCAGGAATTGCTTGTAGAACCGCATCATGCATGATTGGAGATACGTGCAAGTTTTTAAGCTCTTTCGTCCAAGGGTCTACACCCTCTTTCACTTTTGCCTTGGCTTCAACAAACGACTTAACTTGTTCAAAAACACCTTCCGCTTTTAGCCACATGACAAAACGTGCTAGGTGATATTGCTCGGGTAAACCAGCTGACTTAAAAATGATACCAAGAAACGCCATGCGAACTTTATCGCCAGCGCCTGCACCTAAAGTACCTGAAGCTGCATGAAGGCCACCGTTACCTACTGCAATTGATGATAACTCATCGAAATGCTTCGCAATGTGCTCAGGTAAATCTGCGATTGAACGAGCATCAGAGCCGTTGTTTAGCGTTTGGTTTGTCCAGAGTGTGCGCAGCATTTTAGCAAGGTGAGATTTACCTGAACCAAAGAAGCCACTGATCCATACGCCTGGTTGCTCATTGTTTGTCTTAAACGCTGACAAATAGTTGCTCAGAATACTGTCCATGCCTTTGGCATACGCACCATCACAGACAAACGTTCGCAACTCATATTCAAGCGTATCTAGAGCACCTTTAGAAAGATCATCCTTTACTTGAGCGACGCCGTTGTTAGCTAAGCGGCTACTAACAGGATCGTTTACGAAAATTTCACGGTTTAACATTGAATAAAGCCCTTATGACGTTGCCGAAATCGCGGTTGCGTGATATCCCCAACCGTCTTTCGCATCTAATAATTGATAGTTGTTGTTTTGTACTTCACCAGGGAAGAAGACTACTAAGCGCCCTGTCACCTTTTCAGCTAAAGACTCTACGACACCCGACACAGATGCGAAGCCAAATAGAGTGCCGCAACCAAGAAGAGCAATTACGCCATCTTCTGTTTGATTTGACTCGACTTTATTGGTCAGTTCTTCAACTAGCTCATCGGCGAAGTCATCGTAGAGTCCTTTGAGATACTCAGGATCTTCAAAATACGTTTCTTTGTAGTCTTGAGCCGACATCCAGTTTTCAAAACTATGAGTCAAATCTAGCAGTTGCCATGGGTGGTTATGCTTAACACATGCTTGTTCAAACTCTTCGACACGCGCACGAAGTTTTAGCTCATCTTCTTTGTGGTAGACCAGAAATATGGTTCGCTCATCAGCAGAAACCGCCACTGGCCATGGAATACTAATGTGTTTTTCAAAGCTTGTTAGTAGCTTGGATAATCGATCTGACATCACTCGTCCTCAGATTCGTTAAATTCGGGCATGACTAGACCAGGGAAAGTTATTTCAACCACTTCACTTGCTTGTTTGAAGTTAATCATTCCTCTTAGCGATGCTCTATGTGCTAGTTCAAACAATCGTTCTTTATCTTGAGCCAACATACGACACCAGAAACTATCAAATAGACGTTGCCCGCTAAGCCCGTGACAATGGGCTAGAAATAGAGCGTATGCGACATTCACATAACTAATTTCTGGGATTTTTCGGTACTTCTTTGCTCTCCCAGATAGGTATCCTGCTTGCGTCCAGGTACCATTAATGTTTTGTGCGAAAGATTTTAGTGATGCCTTGCTGAAACGTTCAGGGTCATCTTTTGATAGAAACGTCTCCATCATCTCTCTAGCTAAGTGTTGACCTGGTTCTAGGCTCAAAATCACTTCCGAAGAACTACGCAACAGTGGGTCTCTGGCGACAGCAAGTTGTAACGCTAGAATCGGTTGAGAGCCTTCATGCAGCTCCCACCAATCTCGAAATACTTTAAAGAGGAAAATATCAGGTGATAAACCATACATTGAAGCCAGAGGTTGGAAACTGTACTTACGTGCATTTTCGCTTGGTTTTTGAAGGACATTGAATACTTCAATATCTTCCCTGTAGTCTTCTAGTGTCGCGTTTTCAGGTCGCCCAAATAATAAGATCTTCAGCTCTTCTATCATCATGCTGCGAGATGTATGAGCACCACTATTACCGAACTTAAAACCCAGTGCTTTGAGGTAAGCTTGGCTATTCATTGTTATTGCCTTTGTAACCAGGGGCTAAACTCGCAGTCTCAACACCATAAATAACTGCATTTTCTTCCAGCGCTAAATGGTATTGCTGTGGGTTTAATTGATATGTACTTGAGCAATCCACATTCCATTGGTTTAGCAAATAGCCCGCCAGCGCAGCACGGCATTCGACTTGAAGTTTGCCATTAACCATTCTGTAATCAAGCTCTATCGCTTCAGGGTGTTTTGCTGCTGGATGAGGAATAAAGGTTAAATCAACAATACGGTTCCACTGCTTGTCTGCTGAAATCGATTCTTTAACACTATCGATTTCATTCTGAGCAAGGCTCGCGGATTTGATGCGAGTAAGAACGAAATCACGAAAAGAACTTGTCGAACGGTCATAAGCACGAACATGCCAACGACTGCCGTTATTCGCGAGGCTATGAGGCACAATTACTCTTGCTGAGTTACCAGAGCTAAGGGAAACGTACTTAATCTTAAGGGCAGATTTTTGGTGTATGGCACGCATAACCGCCGACAGGATGTCAGTCGAAGGTTTATTCAACTGTTGTGGCTGGATACAAACTTGGCTGTTTTCCAGTTGACTCGCCAATCCATCACCAAATCCTCTAGCAAGGCTTACTAAAACGGTATCTGGATCGTGCTCAAACAAAGGCACAAACTGCTCTGTACGATGATAAGACTTTGATTGATGAATTAGCTCTAGGTTGAACGGAGCAAACTCTTTGTAAGTGGCGAAGTCACGAGTTGCTGCGGCTAAACCTGTTTGAAATTTTGCAATGAGATCGGCTCTAGCAATCTCACCAAAGTAGCTCAAACTAAAATCGATAAACGCCAAGCGTTCTCTTTGAGCGTGAGGTAATTGTTCGAGTTTTTTCATCAGAAACTTCTGTTGAGAATATCTGACAGTTAATATACTCCTAATACGAGCATGGTACAATCAAAATGATTAGATCATATGATATAGAAATGAAGTGTAAGGTTCAGAATTAATGGATGTTTATGATACGTTAAACCAAAGATTTGGGTGTGTGGAACAAGGGGGAATCGCAGAAGTGCAAATGCGGCGTCAAATGTTAACGCCGCAATATACGACACGGTGGGTCGATTTACCGAAGATCAAGAGCTAGCTATCTCACAATCTACAATTCTATGTCAGGATATACCAGTCTATTGAGTTTCTTTTCAGCTTTACAATAAATCTGATCAGCAAATTTTTCCGAATTAAGGATCTTTGCGTCCGCTGCAATCCCTATAGCGCGATACACGTTGTTCAATTTCCACACGGTTTTACCGCGTTCAACTTCAACAAAAGTTGAATATGGTATGCCCTGGTATGAACCCGCAACTTTTGTATAAACTGTAACCAACACTTGAATACCTACCTGATCCTTTTTAAATAGATAAGTATCTAAAGTCTGCTGCACTTCGTTGAGTATTTTATAGACACCTTCGCTAGTTAATTCTCTAGCACGTGAACTTTTTTGCACTGATTTGAGCGCTTCATCTAAACCCTTAATTTTTATTGAACTCATTGTGACGCCTCCATTGCAGCTGAAGACATCAATGCAGGATTTAACTTCTCAAACTGTTTACTCATTCGAGTAATGACAGCATCAGGTACGCCATGAATATTTTGGTATTTCCCATTTATCTCAATGACTTCGAATGATACATTCATCTCATCCGCAAGTGATTTGTAAAATGACATTTCCCAGTTTTTTACAAATGTGTTTGCAACCACGACGTCAAATCCTGCACGAAGTAAACGCTTTGTTTCGAGTTTACACCAGGCATGAGCATTTTTGATTAGAGCGGGGTCGTATTGGTAGGTATCGTTTCTATCGATAAAAAATTGGTCAGCTTCAACTAAGACAGCATCGAGAGTTTTTGCGTATGTAGACTTTCCAGAGCCTGGTAATCCACGCACAAGGGTAAGTGTTTGCTTGGCCATTTTGGCGTTTCCTTTTATTAAAAAATAATTCCCTCCTCTCACCGATAAGGTGATGAATTCTTTGATATTGTTTAATTTATTTAACTCAATCTTTATACAAATTGAGATAGAGAGTGTTCAAGCTTATTAAAACGTATAAAAATCTTTTCGTCAACAATTTATTTCAATAAAAACAAAGGCTTATCATTTACTTTTGACGCTATTTATATCTAATAAAAACAAACCATCGGTTTACCCCTTATTGGGGGTAAACGACAGACTACCCCCAATAAAGGGTAAAGATGGTTTGTTGACCATGAATCAAACATCGATTGATGCACTGCGAAAGCAGTGCTGATTGTGAGCGGCTCGCGCCACAGGAGTCGAATGACTAGGTTTTGTGGTGCTGACCAATACTTGGACTCTAAGTTAAGCAACTTTTGATGCTTTTTATCCAGAACCGTGCTGAGGGAGGATCTGCTCCAGCCAGACTGGACACTCAACTAAACGAGTTTCCCATACCTAAGTTAAATCATTGATTACTAATATAACAAGACATATAACAAAGAAATGTCCAGCACTTTCGCAGTTGGCACTTCTTAACACAGAAGTGCCCAAACTGTGTTGCGTTCGAGAGAACAGCATTCATTCTTAGCTCATAATCGCATAAATAAAATTTATGATCGAGGCAAAGGCAAGACCTGCCCCCCTCCCTGTTTGATTGCAACGTTAGTGAACTTTGGAGCAGTTAGAACAGATTTAAAACTAAAAATAGCTAACCTGTGATCGGTTTGGTAGGGAATAGTAATGATAAAAAATGAATATTTGCGCTTTTTGCAAACATTGAATGCCGAAGAGGTGTCAGCAGGCGTACGAAAAGTTGCAAATCTTGTTTTTGCGAACTTTGAAGAGGTTTATCCATTAGGCACGACACAAGGCAAACGAGTCAAGAAAGTTGCTAGCCTAGCATCAAATCAGTGGGCTAACCTTTCAGATGCCATTGCAGAAGTTACATACGAGACTGGTAACGCTGGCAAAATGTTCAAGCAGCTAAAGTCTATTGAAATTGGTCCTTTTCGTGGTTTTGCCAAAAAAGAGTCTTTGAGCCTACACAGTCTGCTTGTTTTGATTTACGGGCCAAATGGTACAGGTAAATCAAGTTTCTGCGAGGCGTTAGAGTATGGTTTGCTAGGTGCTGTTGAAGAAGCGCAAAATAAGCGGTTCCGTAATCAGGCTGATTACCTGAAAAATGCTCATACCAACTCATTTAGTCCACCACAGATCTTGGGTGTTGATCATCAAGGAAATGATGTAGTACTCCAACCTGACGAATCTTTATATCGCTTCTGTTTTGTAGAAAAGAACAGAATTGATAGCTTTTCTCGCATTGCAGCGCAGGCACCAGCTAAACAAATGGAGCTGATATCAACACTGTTTGGGTTAGATTCATTTAATGAATTCGTAAAAAACTTTTCACCAGAAATCGATGGTAAGTATATTGATTTAGTTGGTGAAAAATCAGTTCAGTTGAACCTTAAGCGACAGACTCTTGTTGGACATCAACAACAAATAGAACAAAACAACACCAACTTGAAGCAGCTTGATGGTGAAGAGGCTGCTCTGGCACAACAATATCGTCTAGGCTGTACTTATAATCAAATGATGATAGAGCTAAACGGTGACGAGCAAAACCCTGGGCTAATTAGTAAATTGGAAACTGATTTGCAACAGCCAGTATATGCGAAAAGCGGCTTGACCCAAGCTAGGCTTGCTATTATTCGAAGTGAAATCAATACAAACCTTGCTAACTACAATGCTAGCCAACAAGAATTGGTTAATGCCAGTCAGCAAGTATCATTTAAGCAGTTGTATGAATCAGTATCTAAATTACAAGCGAATAGCCCTGATAAGTGCCCAGCCTGTAAAACTCCATTGACACAGACAGCCTTGAATCCTTATGCACATGCAGACGAAGAGCTGAAAAAGCTACATCATCTTGCAGTTTTACAAGCTAAATCCCAAGAATACTATCAGAGCCTTAATCAGTCATTGGCGGAACTATCACAAGTCATTAATGTTTCCTGTGATCGTTTAACAGCTAACCCTCTTCATAAGTTTAGACTTGCCTCTAACAACCAGCCTACAATTAAGTGGTTTAACTCAATGCTTCAACCGTTGCAAGGTGGTTATACGGCTTGGCAACATCTGGAAGCGCAAGTACAACAATTGGAGCAAAGCGATGCCGCAATTGAACAACAAGTCCAAGTTAGAACGGCGAAGCAGCAGGAACTGAATAGACTACGTGGGTTTGCGAAGAGCATAACTGTATTACAAACACGCCGCCAAACAGCTCAAACAACATTTGAAAAAGCAACTCAAGCAATTGCTAGTTTTGATCAGGAGAATGCAGAGTTAATCTCTAGTGTTGAGGGAGAAAAACATGTGGTTGCACGAAACAAGGAAATCGTTAGTGCCTACGCATCCTTTGTAGAGAAGCTTAATGCGTATAAAAATGCTTTGCCCGTTAAGCTAGTTGCTGATTTGAGTGAAAAAGTAACGGAGCTATACAATGCATTCAATCGCTATGATTCTCCAAACGATAAGCTAGCGGCAGTTCAGTTACCACTTGGACAAAACCAACGCTTGAAGATTTCTTTCCAACCAGAGCCTGATAAACACTTCGACGCTTTACATGTACTCAGTGAAGGTCACATTCGCTGTTTAGGTTTAGCGATATTACTTGCCAAAAACATCAAAACGGATTGTCCGCTGTTGATCTTCGATGATCCAGTTAATGCAATCGATGACGAACATAGACAAGCAATCAGAGAAACTTTATTTAAAGATGAATTCTTCAATGCCAAGCAAATTATTATGGCGTGCCATGGTGAGGAGTTTTTTAAAGATACACATCAAACGATAGGTTCAAAAGCAGCTAAAAGCGCGGAATCCTACATCTTTATGCCTCAAAAAGGTGAACGACACGTTCAAGTGCTTTCTCTTCAGCGCCCTAAAAACTATGTTTTGGCAGCTTCTGAGTTATATGCGCAAGCTGAATATCGAGATGCTTTAATGTCATCTCGTCGAGCTTTGGAACACCTTTGTGAAAAGGCATGGCTACACTATGGAAAGCATTGTGACAATACAGATAAACCAATCAGTGTTTCTAGGCGTACTCCCCATGCACCTTGGGACTTAAGAGCTTTAGCTGATAACTTGCGCTCTAAATTAAACAAGTCCAAAGCAGCTATACCAAATAAATCAGATATTGTTGTTGCATTAGATTCTTTACTTGGAGTTGGCGGTCAAGATCCACACTGGGTCTACTTGAACAAGGGCACACACGAAGAAACAGATCGAGTCGAGTTTGAGAATGGAACAGTCGGAACAATTGTTTCATCACTTGATGCTCTTGATAAAGCACTAGAAGTATAGAAATGTGAAAATGGGATCAGGTTTTGTTTTTGCCCAATCTGATCTTCTTCGAGTGTTCGTTATCTCTTAAAAATCCAAACTCGGAATTGTCCTTAATAGTTGGCATAGTTGGCATAGTTGGCACTTTGTAACTCAAAAGTGCCCTACTTCTACTTAGGTAGATGTTCTTCAGAAGTGGTCCCCGATTTTCGGACATGACTTTAAGTGATTGATCTGTTTTGATAGTACCCAGAAATACTGGAGCAGATTATGACTAGAAAACGCAGAAACCACTCTCCCGAATTTAAAGCTAAGGTGGCATTGGCTGCCGCTAAAGGTGATAAAACTGTCGCTGAGTTAGCACAGAAGTACAACCTGCATCCCAACCAGATCTCAACATGGAAGAAAGAGCTGCTTGAAAATGCAGCCATGATCTTTGCCTCTGAAAGTCAGTTGGGCAAAGACAATTCTGAAGAAGTGGACAAACTCCACGCTAAGATCGGTCAATTGACCATGGAAAATGATTTTTTGGCGAAAGTGCTCGGTCGTTAGATCGAGCACAGCGAAAGAGTTCGCTGGATAAATCCACCCAACTACCGATAAAGCGCCAGTGCGAGCTTCTCAATATTGCTCGCTCTACGGCTTATTACCAGCCCATCGGACTTTCTGCTGAGGAGATTGAATTGCGTCGTATGATTGACGAAATTCACCTTCAGTATCCGTTCATGGGCAGTAGGCGTGTTCGTGCATATTTCGGAGCATTCCGATCAGTCATTTCGGGATTATCCGATCACCCATTTCGGTTTAAACCGATCACTGATTCCGCGATTATCCGATCACTTTTAGCCTAACTCCGAAATCGGTGATCGGAATAGCGAAAACCGCGATCGGAATGCCCGAAATCCTACCTTTTTCTCTTTTAAATCAATAGCTCGCTATTCTTTACTTCTTAAACAAGAAGGTAAGGAAGCGACAATGGCCAAAAAGAGAACTCCAATGAACAAAATCAAAGAGGTATTACGCCTTAAGTACGACTGCGGTCTCTCCAATCGTGGTATCGCTTCTTGCCTGAAACTCGGCCCGTCCACCATATCGGAACTCCTTACTCGCTTTAAACAAAGCCAACTTGGCTGGCCTCTACCCGAAAGTTGCAGCGATGCTGATCTCACGCAAGCGCTGTATCACGGCAAGAAAGCCAGTCGCGATAAAGTCATGCCAGACTTCACTCAATACGCAGTCGAACTCAGACGTAAAGG
>NZ_JBFROI010000030.1:87305-87703 GCF_041471405.1 Vibrio sp. 10N.261.52.C11 | reverse complement strand
TTTTAACAGTAGGAGCCACCGTTACGGACGTTGCAGGCAATATTGCTACTTCTAGCGATACCATCGTCAAAGATACGTTAGCGGACATCAGTGTCAATTTCGATGGTTTTAGTGATGAATATTACAACTCAACAGAAGTAAGTAATGGGGCTTTGGTTGGTAGAGTCTCCAATGTGGAAGACGGCCAAACGATTTCAATTACTATCACAGACAGTGTTGGTACCTCGGTAGAGTATTCAACCACGGTTTCGGGGGGAAATTGGACTCTAACAGATCAGGACTATTCTGACTTTTCCGAAGGCACTTTGACGGTTGAAGCCACCGTTACCGACGTTGCAGGCAATATTGCTACTTCTAGCGATACCATCGTCAAAGATACGTTAGCGGACATCAGTGTC
>NZ_JBFROI010000030.1:0-86601 GCF_041471405.1 Vibrio sp. 10N.261.52.C11 | reverse complement strand
CGGACATCAGTGTCGATTTTGATGGTTTTGGTGATGAGTATTACAACTTAGCCGAAATTACTAATGGTGCCTTGGTTGGCACGGTTGAGGATGTTGAAGACGGTCAAACGATCACTATTACCCTTACCGATAGCCTTAATGTCTCCCAAGTTTATACGACCACAGTAGTTGGCGGAAATTGGACGCTGACAGGTCAAGACTATTCGGGGTTTGCAGAAGGAATCTTAACCGTAGAGGCTAGCGTTACGGATGTTGCGGGCAATACTGTTACTTCTAGCGATATAATCGTTAAGGATACTCTGGCAAGTATCACAGCAAAATTCGATGATGCCGACAACATACTCAACACTGAAGAGGTTCAATCTGTTCGTCTACAAGGTGTTGTTCAAAATGTAGAAAATGGACAGCCTATTACCGTCACAGTTTCGGATAGCAATAATCAGTCTATCACGTTACAAACCGTAATTGTTGCAGGGGCTTGGAGCATCGATGATGTCGATCTGTCTGCATTTGCGGATGGTAACATTACCGTAGAAGCAGTTACCGTTGATATTGCAGGTAATGAAACAACGGGCACAGACTCGACAGGACAAATTAATACCGTACCGCCTGTTATTGATATTGATACCTTGTCTGGTTTCAACATCTTGGATTTCCGTAGCGGCGATTTAACCACCATGCAGGGGACAACCGATGTCTCCGAAGGCTTACCTGTTTACATCGAGATCAATGATGGTACTCAAACGCTGACTTTTGTTGGAATCGTGGATGCGTCAGGTGGCTGGCTAGTCGAGAATATTGATGTCTCTAGCTTAGACCCATCTACTGAGTGGATTATAGATGCGAGAGTGGCCAATTCGATTGGCAATGAAGTCAGCGATGACATGCCAAGTATTATACTGCCAGGTTCAGTCTCATTTTCTGAAAGCACGGTCGGGATCTTCGGAGATCAAACCCAAGTTGCTGACATCAATATTCAGTTTGCTGACGAGTTTGCTTTTAGTGCAAACCAAGTCTCTGCCGAGGGAGTGACGTCTCAAGGTCAATCTATCGCTATTGCATTAGAGTCTGACGGCCAAGTGCTCAAAGCAACACGAACCGATGGAACACTGGTTTTCGAAGCTAAGATTGTTGGAGATACCGTTGAGATCACCTTTTACCAAGCGGTTGACCAACAAGCTGGTGAAGAGTTACTTCAAACGGCGATCATTATCGAAGGTCTTCAGATTGATGACGATGGAACCACTGAGCTCGTTTTAGGCGAATTACCGATCACGATTCTAGATTCCGAACCTTTGCTGTTCGGCGAGTCTTACTCGATGGTTGAAGGTGAAATATCGTCAGGCAACGTTCTTAGCAATGACATTGACCTTGATACTGCTCTAACCATTAGTAGCGTCGAAGTTGGTGGAGTCAGCAAGGACATTTCAGGTGCAACTCCTGCGGTGTTCAATACCGGGGATGGTGTATTGACCGTATTTGCCAATGGCCAGTGGACCTTTGAAGCAAATCGAAATCTAGATCATAACCAAGACCATACCGTTATCTTCAATTACGTTGCCGCTGACTCTAGTGGTGATTTTGGCTCTGCAACGGCGACCATTGATATCACTGATGGTGCGGCAGGACAGATATTGGATGATTCGAAAACGGTGACGGAAGTCGACGTTACCTCCGGTTCGCAAACCATCAATGCTCAATTTACTATATTAGGTGGTTCGGATAACCCAGACCCAGATTCTATACAATTTAGCCCTGAGACTGTCGCGCAACTAGAAGTATTAGGTATCACTTCGGGAGGCGACGCTACAGCACTTACTTATACTCTCAGCGCAGATGGTCTCATTATTACAGCTAAGCAAGGTGATGATGATGTGTTCTCGTTTTCAATGACGACAACGGTCGACGGGAACAATGTACTTGCCGATATTGTATTAGTGATTGAACGCCCACTCGATCATGTTATCACCAGCGATTTACTCACGATTCCGTTGAATATTATTGGTACAGATACTGATGGCACTGCTTTAGAAAACGGCCAAATATCATGGGTGATAGAAGACGGTAATGATCCGAGTTTAGTTCTTGATTCAAATGCTTCAGTCAACGAGTCTGATTTAAGCAATGCTCCTGTCGGTGAAGTCAGTAGCACCGGAACCTTCAGTATCGGGATTGGCAGTGATTACTTAGACAGTGTGTTCTTTGATCTAGCAGACCAACCTCTGCTCTTCAGCGGCGGTGAACAGATTTATTACACGGTTTCTGAGGATGGAACATTATTGACTGGCTACGCAGGGCCAGTAGCTGGTGGTGACGTTGCCTTTACTGTGAGTTTTTCCGCGCCCGTATCCGGTGATGTAGACAGCAGTGTGGATTATGTCTTCACACTGTACAAAGGTTTGGATCAAGCCAATGGCACAGATACCATACCGTTTACTGTTACAGCCCGTGATTCCGATAACGACCAAACTAAACTAGATTTAATCGTTTCTATTACCGACGGTGGTGAGCCAACGATTGGCAGCGGTACGGTTGAATTGTCTGAAACCCCAATTGCGGATACTACTCCTGATGGCGTAAAACAGAGTGCAGTGGTTAATTTGGATATCACGGCATCGCATGATCCTATCGTTTATCTTGGTATTGATGTGACAAACGGTCAAGCCGTTTTGGATAGCGACGGTGAAGCAATCACCCATAATGGCGAGGCTTTATCTTGGAGAGATAATGGTGATGGCAGTTTTGATGCGATATTAAGTAATGGCGATGTCATTATGCAGATTCGTCTGCCATCTGATTATTTCTTAGAAGCTAATATCTCAGGTACCGTTGCCGTTGAGATTGATTTATATCGCTCTATTGATCATGGTGCTGGGTTAAAAGATACCGAATTGAGCATACCGGCCACGGTTGTCGTTATTGATTCAGATGGTTCGCGTTCCACCCAAAAATCAGACATTAAAATATACGATGGTAAGGATCCTGCATTCTCGATTGTAGGCAGCATATCTGTCGATGAAGATGGACTCATTGGTGACAACGAACAAACTGGGACTGAAGAACCAAGCCCATCGATCGCTATTATCCAAGGCTCGGACGATATCGCATCAGTTTCAGTTAATACCGATGCTTTTGACGCATTAGCTTATACCAGTGGTGGGCAAGCCATTTCATTGCAGGCAGTGAATGCCGATGGTTGGTATTACGCTCAAGATACGTCGGGTAACGATATCTTCCGAATTCGTTTTAACAACGATGGCACAACAGAGTTCAATCTATATGCGCCGCTTGATCATGCTACGGGTGATGGTGAAAATAATCTTGCTGTGAATTTTGAATTGGTCGTTACTGATGCCGATGGTGATAGTTCTGATCCGGCTATTTATGTTGTTAATGTTACGGATGCAGTGCCAACTTCTCGTTCTGGTTCCATTGAAATGGTGGAAGGCGATAATCTCAGCGGACAGTTCTTAACAGAAGAATTTGCTGGTGCGGATGGCGCCGTCATTGTTAGTTTTGACTATCGCGGTGATACCTACACTTTTACCGATGTAATTACGTCAATCGAGATTGATCTCATTAATGATTTTGATAATAGCGTCTACGGTCAGTTTACGCTTAACTCTGATGGCAGCTACCAACTGACTACTAATGCCAATGTATCAACTGACCCTACCGATCCTCGATTAATCGATGACATTGATTATTTGGTTCGCGATGCCGATGGTGATGAGGTCACGAGTACTGCTGAGCTTATTCTGGATGATAACGAAGGTTTTATTCGTTATGAAGATTCTGAAACCACAGAAGACAATGACGCGATTATCGTTGTAAGTGTGGCAACCGGCGATGTCGACCAAAGCGAAACCGTTACTGCTATCGAGTTCTCAGAAGCATCGCTAAACGGTGGTAGCTTGTACCTTGATGGGGTGTTGCTTCAAGTTGTAGACGGCAAGGTCACCTTGTCTGGAAGTCAATTGGCAGCGATTGATAGTCAGTTCACTGGGCCTAATGGACAGTTGACTTATCGTCCCGCGCTTCATGAATCCAATACCACCTCAACGGTTATCCTAGCGATCAACGCAATCATTAGCACTGATACGGATCCTAAAGAACTGACGGCTGATGTTGCAGTGTCTGTTTTACCGGTGGCTGATGCACCGGATTGGTCGGCTTCCGTATTCTCCTATCATTCAGTAGAAGATGACTCAGACCCAGTCAGTTTGGACATAACAGCTCAGCTGGTGGATCAAGATACGTCAGAAACATTGAGCTACCAGATTAGTGGGATTCCTGACGGCTTGAATTTGACGTTAAATGGCAACGCAGTCAAAGAAGGGAAATCTTACACACAGGCTCAGATTGATAAAATGGAAATCAGGGCTGACGACAACCTAGCGGGTCGCTTTGAGTTTGAGATTACTGCGGTTGCAACAGAGTCTGGCAATTCATTCGCTGACCCAGATGATAAAACGGCAAGTATTGTACATACCGTTACTGTCGATATTTCACCTGATGCTGATACTCCTCATGTGTCTGTTAAAGACTACAAGGGACTAGAGGATGAAGCTATTTACCTCAAAGACGTTATTGAAGGCGCTTTGGCGGACACCGATGGTTCTGAATCGTTAAGTTATATTATCCAAGTTCAAGATGGCTGGTCTGTTGAAGGTGATGGTACCGCAAAGATAGGCAATAACTCCTATTCAGTCACTGCCGAAGCTATCGCCAATGGTGTTGCTTATATTCAGCCTAAAGAAGACATCAGTTCCTTTACTGAAGATCTGTCAATAGACGTAACAGCAATAGCGACTGAGTCGACGATCGATTCACTTATTCCTATCAATGGGCAAGCGTCAAGTGATACAAAAACCATCAATATCTTTTTGAAAGGTGTTGTGGATGAACCTATCGCGGTAGACGGTGGTAATGGTCATTGGCAATACGACAGTGACAGTAAAGTCATCAGCAACCAATCGGTCTTGAATGAAGATGGGTTAATACAGCTCGACTTCCTCATACAAACGACGGATGACGATGTTTCAGAAGAGATCAACATACTGCTTACTAACATTCCTGAAGGCACTTTGCTGGTGGATGCGTTGGGTGAACCAGGCTCGCTGACGATTGCGTATGTTGATGATGTGACAGGGCCCGTATTCCAAGTTTCTAACGCTCAACTGGATGATCTGTATCTCAAGCCAGTTCTTGATTTTAGTGGTGAATTAGAACTCACCGTTATTGCTATCTCAACTGAGCCCGATGGTGATTCGGGCGAGTTTCCTATGACACTTAAAGTAGAGCTAGCGCCGGTCGTTGATCAAGAAGACGGTCAAGTGGTCAGTACTCAAGGCATCGAAGACAGTCAAATCGGCCTGAACCTTGAACCTTCAGTGAATCAGGATATTGATGGCAGCGAATCCTTGACGGGATATGTCATTGATAGCCTACCTGCAGATCTCACTCTTTATTTTGATGGGAGTGTTATTCAGGTCCCAGCTTCAGGCTTAGATTTGGATACTCTAGTGGACTCAACAACGCCAACGCTTTCGGATCTTCTAAGCAGCGGCAGGCTTTCTGTTACAGCGACAGAAGATTTAAGCGGAACATTCTCAATTCCTATCACCTATGAAGTCACGGATACCTCTCCAACTGGTGCAACGGATATTAAAGATATTACTGGTTCTATTAGCGTGACTGTAGATGCTCGTGTCGAGCTAGATACTCGATTAGAAGGCTCTACAGAGCTGTTACAGAGTACAGACGGCTCGCCTGTTGATATCTCTAACGCCGTGACGTTCGTCGACGCGGATATCGATGGGTCAGAGTACCTCGATTATATTTTGATCGAGATTCCCGACGGCTATTCGTTGATTGTTGAGCACCCTAATGGTGCCGCTCAAGATAGCTCTGGGAATTGGATCATATCTGCGGATGGGTTAACGAGTGACTCTTTCCAAGAACTCGCAGCGTACATTTTAGATAATGCGACGATTTCCAGCCCAAGTGATACTCCGGTACTGGATATTGTGGTTCGTGCTCGTGTGATTGATGGTGATGATGCGAGATATATTGATGCGACTTTCCCGCTGCAAATTACTGGTCATGACGGCGGTGGCGGTTCTTGTGACCCTGTTGGCCCACCAAGCCCGATTCAACCCGATGGCGAAATTAAAACACCTGAAGGGGAAGATATTGATCTCACTGGCTTGCTAAACACCGATGTTGGCAGTGATCCAGACAATGAAATCTCTTTCTATATTCCTGCCGATTCACTTCCTGAAGGCGTTGAGATCTCCGGTGATGGTGTGATTGCTGAATACGATGCTTCTGGTGAGATCGTCGGTTATTCAATCACTGCAGATGGACTTTCGAAACTAACGTTAACGGGCTTGGATGAAGATTTTGCAGGGTGTATTGATTTCACCATAGAGACAATTGAGACCTCACCATGTAGCGGTGATACGGTGACGACGGCCCAAACCATTAGTATCCAAGTTCTGCCTGTGGTCGATGACATTACGGTTGAAGCCGACTCCACAACCATTCAAGAAGACATCGCGACAGACCTTAACCTTGAACTGGTTCTTGGTGATAGCGTTGAAGATGGACAATTAATCACTGGTGAAGGCAATAGCGCTACCGGTAAAGAAACCGTTAACTCTCTAACGGTGAGCATTTCGAATGGAGCGACCTTGTCTGAAACTCCAACTGACACCGGGTTGTTAGTTGATAATGGCAATGGTACTTGGACGGTAACGGATCCTAGCCGCTTGAGTGATGTGTTAGTTACGCCACCTGAGCATTACAGTGGTGAAATTACCCTCACTGTGACAGCAAATATTACCGATGAAGCGGATTGCGTGACAGAAACGGATACGCAAGATAAAACGACGGTCGTGACTATTACTGTTGAGCCAGTCGCTGATGCGGCGAACTTGATAACAGAGGATATTATCGGAGATGAAGATAATTACATTTCGTTGTCATCACTTAGCGCAGAGCTGATTGACCAAGATGGTTCTGAAAACATGTCGCTTTCGTTGAAGGGAGTTCCTGAAGGCGCAGTTGTCGCGATTAAAATCGGAGACAACTATGAGTTGGTTCCAAACAATGGTGCTGATGGCGGTACCTTCGATGGAAACCCTACCTATGAGTGGCAGTTAGATCCAAGTCAGTTATCTAATCTAGTCATTCTGCCACCAAGAGACTTTAGTGGTGACATTAATCTGTCTCTAGAGGCGATTACTCAAGAAATTGGTACGACGGATATCCGTTATACACAATCTGAATTTACTGTAGGTGTTAACCCTATAGGTGACAAAGTTGAGTTCTTCGATTTACCTGAACAGCTCACTGGAAGTGAAGATGATGGCATCGTGATTCCTCTTGATGCCAATAGCTTTGAAACTAACAGTGATGAGTTTTTAGCAATTACGGTAACAGTGAATGGAACTTCGGACCCATCAGGGTTAGTTGGGTTAGACCGAATTCGAATTGGATCAGAAACCAGTTCTTTCACCAGTGTTGGTGGCATCATACAGGCGACGCTCCTCGTTAAAGCAAGTTCTGTTGATGAGCTCGAATTCTTTGCAGGCGATGCGTTTGGTAACCTCGATATTACGATTACCGGCCGAACGGTTGATCAAAATACGGTACTCGGTGAGTTAGTGGTCGACACGGGTGACCCGAGCTCGCAAGACATGACGCTTATTATCACACCAGAGCCTGATGCACCGTTATTGAGCGTTGAATATTCTTCGATCGTGGCAGAAGCAAGTGGCACGATTCCTCTTGGTTTAGACCTTTCTCTTGTAAACCCTGCTGATTCAGAAGTGGGCTTCATTACAATTCATGATATTCCCGCAGGTTTGACGTTCTCACACGGCTCTATGGTCGATGGTCAATATGTGGTGGACTTGGCAGATGTGCCTAACCTAGCGATTACCGGGGGCTACAACAGTGGTGATCAATTTGACCTAACGATAGAGCCGTCTGCAGAGATAGGCAATAACCAAGCGGTCGGGTTACCCCAAACCGTATCGATTGAGTTTGTCGCTGAAGGGGATTCTACGATTACCGCGACAGATGATAACGATCTGTTGATTGGCGGTACAGGCTCTGACAATTTTGTGTTCGCATCTTCAGGCTTAGGGAGTGCAGAAGCACCAAGCTACGATGTGATTCAAGATTTTGATGCGTCTCCAGACACTGATGCAATTGACCTCTCGGGTATTTTGGGAAGCCTAGGGCTTAATACAGGGCTAGGGGCAACACAATATCTAGATTTAGAAGAATCTGGTGAAGGTGTGACCATTTCTATTAAACCTAATGGTGACGAAGACGTTCAACAAAACATCTTGCTAGCTGATGTCACGTACGACGATCTGTATCAAGGTGACAGTAGTAGTGCATTAGAAGCACAAATTTTACAAAAAATGATAGAAGACAATAATTTAACGCTGTAAGTTAGATGTACAGTCTATAAAAGGAAGTTTAGATTGGTAGAACAAAAAGACAGCTGGCTAGCTTGTGTTGAGTGGTTGTGTGAGCATTTTAATGTTCGCAGTCACCCTTCCAAAATAGTGTCTGGCCTACCTTTAAATGAAGGCAGGCTCAATGAATCCCTTTTTCCAAGAGCGATTGAGAAATCGGGGTTAACGCTGAGCCACGTTAAAAAAGAATTATTGAATCAATGTCAGTTCCCTGTTGTTGCTGTTAATTCCGCGACAGGGAGTCCCGTTGTCGTCACTCAAGGCTCCGGTGGCGACTTTCAAGTATTGGATTGTGAAAACAACTCAAGCCAAGAAACATCGTTAAAAGACTTGGTTGCTCAAGTGGAATCGTATGTGTGGCAAGTGGGTGCTCAAGCGCTTGATGATGCGCGTGTTCAATCCCATGAACGTAGCGAGAATAAGTCCAACACCCGTTGGTTATGGCGTGTCGTCAAGGAAGTGAAACCTTGGTATCGAGACCTGTTTATCGCTTCATTCTTGATCAACTTGCTCGCGCTAGTAGTTCCTCTTTTTACCATGAATGTGTACGACCGTGTTGTACCAAACCAAGCGTTTAACACGCTTTGGGTGTTGGCGGCAGGCGTTGGTATTGTCGTTATTTTTGATTGGGTGTTGAGAAGCTCACGAAGCTCTGTGACTGACATGGCTGGGCGCTATATTGATAACAAGTTGTCTTCTCAACTGTTCTCTAAAGTCCTTGGTATGAAGCTGGAAAATCGACCTCAGTCGGTAGGCGCATTTGCCAGACAGCTTCAAGATTTCGATAGTGTTAAAGATTTCTTCACTTCTATTTCTTTGGTTACTTTAGTCGACCTGCCATTTACCTTGCTGTTCCTGTTCCTTATCGGTTGGCTTGGTGGTGCAATGATGTTTGTCCCAGTCGCAATTATGCTGGTATTGATTGTGCTGAGCATTGCGATGAAAGGTAAAGTCGAGAAAACATTCGATGAAACCGCACGTTTGTCGACACAAAGACAAGCCCAGCTGTTTGATTGCTTAACAACCCTTCCGGATATCAAGCAAAACAATGCTGAGGGTATTACCCAGAAGCGTTGGGAACAGACGATTTCGTCGCTCTCTCAATGGCAGACTCAATCTCGTCATTACTCCAATATCGTGACGCACTCTATTCAGTCCAGCCAGCAGATCGTTACCATCACTCTGATCATCTTCGGCGTGTATCAGATCTCTGAAGGCTTGCTGAGTATGGGTGGTTTGATAGCCGTTGTGATGTTGAGTGGGCGCGCTGCAAGTTCGGTGAACCAGCTTTCTCTTCTATTGCTGAGGTTCCAGCAAACACGTTCGGCCGTTGAAGGGCTGAATCAGATTATGGAGCTACCTCAGGAAGAGTCCAAACACCAAGTTATCGACAAAGGAGACTTTGATGGTGGGGTTAGGTTAGATGAAGTGACGTTTACTTATCCAGAGACTCAAAGCCCTGCATTAAAGGAGATTTCCCTAGAGATCAAACTGGGTGAGCGAGTTGGTCTTGTCGGTGCGGCAGGCGCGGGTAAAACAACTCTACTATCGATTGTTGCGCGCCAGTATTTGCCAACAACAGGACAAGCTTTCTATCAAGAAATCGATGGGCAATTATGGCCAACCAGCGTTCTGCGTAGTGGCATGGGTTGGGTAGGGCAAACCACTAATCTTATTTTTGGCAGTGTTTACGACAACGTTACGCTTGGTGCGACCAACGTTGATGAAGAAAAGCTAAGACAAGCTCTTCAACAGTCGGGTTTGAATGGTTACATGGGGCGCCTAAGCAATGGCCTTGAAACACCTGTCGGTGAGGGTGGTCGGTTACTTTCTGGTGGTCAGCGTCAAGCCGTTGCCATCGCGAGAGCTCTGTATCGTTGTCCAAAGTTGTTGATTATGGATGAGCCAACCAGTGCATTAGATAGTCAAGCTGAGATTCAATTCTTCAATGCGCTGCAAAGTATGCCGAGAGAAACCTCAATGCTAATCAGCTCCCATAAGTCTTCATTCTTGATGATGTGTGATCGAGTGATTGTATTGGATAAAGGTCAAATCGTGGCAGAAGGTGAACCTAAAGAAATTCTCTCTTTACAGAAGAAAAGTGTACCTAAAGGTACGAGCCGGTTTAAGACGGTATCTGTGGTGAAGGGAGGTCGTCATGAGTAATGATATTCAATGGACCAACAACCACTTAGCATTCCGCTCTCGAAAGCTGATTTGGTTGAGTGCTCTACTCATTGTATCAATTATCGGTTGGGCTACGTGGGCAACATTAGAAGAAGTCGTGATCGGTGAAGGTAAAGTCGTTCCAAGTCTTTCGGTGCAAACCATTCAGAGCTTAGAAGGTGGACTGGTTCAAGAGATCATGGTGCGACAAGGCCAATCTGTAGTGAAGGGGCAACCTCTAGCTAAGTTAGAAGACACACGTTTTAAGGCGGCGTTTTTAGAGTCGGCTCAACAAGCGGATACCTTGCTTGCTCAGCAATTAAGATTAAAGGCTGAGCTGTCGACGGTCGTTTTAAATAACGATGCGAAAGAGTGGTATGAGCGAGTGGTCTTGGTGCCTCAAGATATTGCGGTTGATGTATCAAGCCACCCTGCGTTAATGAATGCCAAGGCGAACTACCGAGAACGTTTAGGACAGTTGAAGTCTGAACTGGAAGAGGCGGCACTTCGTATCGAGCAACAAGACCAAGCTCGTGTCGATACGTTTAACAATATCCAGACTCTTGAAAGCAGCCTCGAGATTGTGATTCGTGAGCGCAACATGCTGAAAGACGTGGTAGCGAGCGGTGCTGTTGCGGAAGTTGAGCTACTTAAACTCAACCGTGATGTAGTCAAACTCAAAGGTGATATTGCTAGCTCAAAAGTAGCAGCGCAGAAGCAGATAGCTGCCTACTCGGAGTCGATAGCGGATCATCGAAGTATCGCTTTAGATTTTCGTACCAAAGTGCAAGGCCAGTTGAATGAAGTGGCGAGCAAGATAGCGCAGCTGAACGAAAGCCAGCAGGCGATTGCCGACCAACTCAAGCGTACTGAAATTGTCGCGCCCGTTGATGGCACAGTCAAAGAGATCTTTGTGCGTACCATTGGTGGTGTAGTTCGTCCCGGCGAGCCGATCATTGAGATCATTCCATCAAACAGTGACCTGATTGTTGAAGCGAGAATCTCTCCGCAAGATATTGCGTTTGTTCATAACGGGTTAGGTGCAACAGTGAAATTCACGGCCTACGATTTCGTCATTTATGGCGGACTTAAAGGCGAGGTGATTTACGTGAGTGCCGACGCCTTACAAACGGAAGACGGAAACGCCTATTATCGTGCCCATATTCAGTTAAACGAAGACCAGCAACAAAACTCTGCCTTTAGCATTATCCCAGGGATGCAAGTCGCGGTCGATATATTAACCGGAGAGAAAACAGTATTGAGTTATTGGTTAAAACCTATTTTACGAGCTAAGGAAAACTCACTTCGTGAACGATGAAGTGGGTTAAAGCATAAATATAAAAGGAAGTGTAATGCATTCAAAATTCTTACTCTCTTCTTGCTTGCTAATGAGTGGGCTGTCTCAAGCCGCTTCATTAGAAGAGTCCGTGGCCTTTGCCATCGACTATAGCCCAGAGATATTGGCGCAATACTCCCGATACCAATCGGTGGTCAGAGACGGAGACGCGGCGAGTGGTTTGTATATGCCGCAAGTGAACTTGTACGCGGCAGCAGGTTATGAAGAAACGCGCTACAACAGTGGTATCAAACTTGATAGCGATGATAGAGGCCTAACGAGAACGGAAATTGGCGTTAAAGTATCCCAGTTACTATTTGATGGTTTTAAAACCACATCGAATGTCGATCGACTGACGTTCGAAGCAGAAGCTGAGCGTCTAACTCTGATTTCGCGAGCTGAAAACGTATCGTTAGATGTGGTGAGAAATTACCTCGATATCCTAAAAGCAGAGACGCTACTTGAATTGTCTAAGCGTAATGTAAAAGAGCACCAAGAGATCTATCAAGATATCCAAGATAAAAAGAGCAAAGGCTTGAGTAGCAACTCGGATCTGGCTCAAATCTCCGCCCGTGTCGCGACCGCGCAGTCTTCACTTATCGCCGCTCAGAACAACCTGTTTGATTTGCAAACTCAGTATCTACGCTTGGTTGGCAAACCTGCGGTGAACTTGGTTTACCCCCGGTTTGATTACGCTCTATTACCAAGCTCAGCACAGGTCGCACTTGAACAAGCTGTCGAGAATCACCCTGAAATCAAAGCCTCTTTGCTTGATATCGACGCGGCTCGTAAAGAGATGCGCCGCGAGAAAGGGGATTACTACCCAGAACTAAAACTTGAGCTTCATGCCAATAAGAATGACAACGTATCTAACCCGCCAGGCGGTGTCGATGAAGATGCACGTATCATGTTGACGATGGATTATGACCTGTTTAATGGCTTCTCTACCGACTCCAGGGTTGAATCGTCAGCTTGGCGAGTGGAAGAGGCAAGGGCGATCCGATTACGAACAGAGCGTGAGGTTCGAGAAGGTACACAACTGGCTTGGAACGCTTACAAAATGCTTGAGCAGCAAAAATCCTTACTTCAACAGAATGTTGATGCAGCGAAAATTGCAGAGCTTGGCTATATCCAGCAATTCAATGTTGGCAGACGAAGCCTTCTTGATGTACTGGATGCAAAAGTAGAAGTGTTTTTGGCTCGAAGAAACTTCATCAGCACTGAATATGATCAAACGTTAGCGGCTTATCGAGTGTTAAATGCGATGGGTATGTTGACGTATGCGTTGAGGATTGAACATCCAGAAGAGTGGCAAGGGGAGAATAAGTAATGAGATATTTTAAACTAGCGCTACTTAGCTCTATCTTGCTAATGGGATGTGCAGAAACGCCTGATACGACAATGACACGCCACCAAATTGATGACTTAGCGGATAATGACCGAGATGGTGTGATTAACCAGCGAGATCTATGTGCCGATACGCCAGAAGGTGTAACGGTAGACATTAAAGGGTGTGCTAATTGGAAAATTGTCGAAGATATTGAAGTATTAAGTGTGGCATTTGATTTTGATAAGTATGACCTTAAACCTGATCATACCGCTGTATTAAATGAGTTGGTGCGTTTACTAGGAGAGCAGCCTGATGCTTCGGTTACCTTGGTCGGAGATACCAGTGCTGAAGGTACAAACGTTTATAACAAAGCATTGGCCAAGAAAAGAACTGGCGTGATTCGAGACGCATTGATTGATAGAGGCATCAATGGTGAGCGTATCTTCGAACAAGAGTTTACTCAGATAACCAGCTTAACTCAGCACCTTCACAAGCGTAAGCGCAGAACGATTGCGGTGATTAAGACAGAAAGCATGGAAGTGAATCCATCTTGGAACATCTTCACTTCAGAAATGCAGCTCGATAGTAATAGCGATGTTGAGTCTAAAACGTCGATTGATCCAGTAGGAGGCCAGTAATGAAACGTCTATCGAATAAATCGGGCTTACTGCTTGCTGCTGTACCTATGTTGTTCTCTGCATCGACGTTCGCGAATGATGCCAGTGACATTGGTTTGGTCGCGATTGAGCCGAATATGCAGGGGCTTGTAGAAGATCTGCTTAAGAGCCAAGAGATCGACTTAGAAATCTTGTTGAGTGACAGCGTCCCAGAACAGATGATCATGCAGCGCTCGCGTGTTGGTATCACTTCCAAAAAGTGGACTGACAAAGAGATGGCTAGGTTTGATATGCGTTACGGTTATAGGCCAACAGAGCTGATGTTTACCGCTGACGTGATTGCGATTCTAGCCAATGAAAATAACCCTGCGACATCAATCACCGTCGCTGAATTAATTGATGTGTTTGGTTGTTCTAACGATCCTAAACATCCAAAATGGTCAGCAAGTAGTGATATTCGTAACGGTGAAAGCCTAGATACTCATATGTTGCCCTTTGCCATTGATCACAACCTGAAAGGCCATACTACCTTTTCAAGTTGGGTCGAATGTGGAACAGAAGGAGAATATGCCCATACTCAGTTCTTAGCGGATTTACCTGATCTGATTAATAAGATTGAAGACGAAGATGCCGCCATTGGTTACACCGTTTACTCAGATCAGATCTCTGATGTGAAATGGTTGAGCGTGGTTGATAACCTAGGTGTGAACTACGACCTAAACAAAGAAACGATCCTCTCTGGTCGTTACCCGTTAGCAACGGTTTATTACATGTACTTGAATATTCCAGCGCATCGCAAAGGCTTTACGGAACAAGAGGAGTTCTTTGTTGGGCTTACCTTGTCACAAGATCATCAAGTCGTTTTGAACCAATACGGCTTCATCAGCTTGCCGCCAGAAGCTATTCAACGTAACAAAGTCAGATTGTCGCTTGAAGAGCCTGCTATTGAAGGTGGCTACAAGTAATGGGTATGTCATGTTGTAACTGTTGTGGGAGAGTGATATTCTCTCTTTCGTAATGGTTCTCAACGTGACGGATTACGTTATTCGGTGATGAAATTATCTAGCGGGCATGTATGCCCGTTTTTTTTCGCCTAAAATTTGCGACTCGAGCAGTTGTTTGTCGTTTGGTCACGTATAATGGACACTTCATATAGCGCTAAATAAGCCCAGTCGATGAAAATCTTTCAAGTTCTAATCTTGCCTCTAATGCTGTCCCTCAATGCTATTTCATTTTCAGCGCAAGCAACCGAAAGCTGGTGGCTAAGAACAGTATTTAACAGCAGCCCAAGTCTGCCGAATTCTCAAAACTATATTAATGATATCGAGTTGATGGATTGTGGTGAGATCGAAGGTACTTTGTTGTGCAGTGACTTAACCCAATATTACGACCTGGATGTGTATGTTGAACTGGAGTTGGGGGACTCAAGTGTCGAAACGGTTCGCTTAAACCTGCCATATTCGGACCTAAGTTACACAAAGCTTCAGGCATACCTTCGCCAAGATGGCTTTGCTCTCAGTTCAATTCGTATTGGTGAAGATGAATTCGATGTTACAGCTCAACTCGAACAAGCTCGAAATGAAGGTGTTGGTTTCGATAAGGTGGATAAACAGCTGGTCGAATTCATCAACGCGCCTCACGGTTCAGCAGAGCAACTGAGTGTGTGGAATGTGCCTAGCTTATCTTCTTCTAGCTCTACTTCTCCTTGGATTCAGTTACAGAGTGATGGTGACAACTTAACGGTTGAACTTAATCGTTTTTAATTGCTCAAATTTATAGATAGTTTCGTTATTTATTAGGCTAAACAAGCCTTTCAGGAGAACGGCTCGCGGGCAGACAGCAAGTTATAATTCATTTAAGTGTTCGTTTTTCTGCGGCTCTCACATTTTTAATAAGCGTTTAGCTTTGCCATTTGTTATACGTTGAGCCTTCGGTAAAACGAGCTTAGGATACGTTCAGTATTGATAAAGGAGACAACCCATGGTTGCAAGAGTAACGATAGCGCCACAAGGCCCAGAACTTTCTGAGTTGGTGCAAGGATACTGGCGTACAGCAGAGTGGGGCATGACCCCGCAACAACGCCTGACTTTCCTGAAGCAACATATTGATCTTGGCATCACAACTGTTGATCACGCGGATATTTACGGTAACTACCAATGTGAAAAGTTGTTTGGTGAGGCTTTAGCGCTTGAACCAAGCCTTCGTGATGATATTCAAATCGTCACCAAGTGCGATATCAACCTATGTGGTGACCACACTCCAGATCGTAAGATCAATCACTATGACACCAGCGCGCAGCATATTTACCAATCAGTAAATAACTCATTAGAGCACTTAGGTGTTAACGATATCGATGTATTGTTGATTCACCGCCCTGACGTGTTAATGGATGCCGATGAAGTAGCAGAAGCGTTCGCAGAGCTACACAAAGTAGGTAAAGTTAAGCACTTCGGTGTTTCTAACTTTTCACCGCGTCAGTTCGAACTGCTTCAATCTCGACTCGGTAAGCCGTTAGTGACCAACCAAGTTGAAATCAACCCATTGAACTTCGAAGTGGCTCATGATGGCACGCTAGATCAACTGCAGATGAACCGCATTCGCCCGATGGCGTGGTCTTGTCTCGGTGGTGGTAGCATCTTCAGTGGTGATTCAGCGCAAGCGGTTCGCGTTCGTGATGAGCTAGAGGCGATTCGTCAAGAAGTCGGTGCAGACAGCATTGATCAAGTGATTTACGCTTGGGTTCGTCGTTTACCATCTAGTCCAATTGCAATTATTGGTTCTGGTAAGATTGAGCGTGTGAAGACGGCCGTTGATGCACTGAAAATCGAGCTGACGCGCGAACAGTGGTATCGCGTATGGGTGGCATCTAAAGGTCACGGTGTGCCATAGAAAGCAATTCGTATAGAAGTCAAAGCCAGCTAAGTAAGCTGGCTTTTTTGTGTTCGCCTAACATGTTTCTCCAAAACTGTGATTAAGGTGGAATAATTTTCAAAAACACTCATAATGCACTCTGTTTTTCACCAGTTGGATATTTCCATTGAGCACTTCAAAATTCTCTTCAATCGCCCTTAAACCAGAGCTTCTAAATACGTTAGATTCTCTTGGTTATACTGAAATGACGCCGATCCAAGCGTTAAGTCTTCCTACTATCCTAAATGGCAAGGACGTTATCGGTCAGGGTAAAACGGGTTCAGGTAAAACAGCTGCTTTCGGTTTAGGCGTGCTGCAGAACCTACGCGTTAAGCGTTTCCGTGTTCAGTCTTTAGTGTTATGTCCGACTCGTGAGCTTGCAGACCAAGTAGCAAAAGAGATTCGTACTCTTGCTCGTGGTATTCACAACATTAAAGTGCTGACACTATGTGGCGGTATGCCAATGGGCCCACAGATTGGTTCACTAGAGCATGGCGCACACATTCTTGTGGGCACACCTGGTCGTATTCTTGATCACCTAGAGAAAGGCCGCATTGACCTGTCTGAGCTGAACACACTTGTGTTAGATGAAGCGGATCGCATGCTAGAGATGGGTTTCCAAGACGCTTTGGATGCTGTGATTGAAGCGGCGCCAAAAGAACGCCAAACTCTGCTATTCAGTGCGACTTTCCCTAAACAGATCAAATCTGTTGCAGACCGCATTATGCGCAATCCAGAAATGGTGAAGGTTGAATCAACACACGATCACTCAAGCATCCAACAACACTTCTACAAGTTAGAAGGTTCTGAAGCTCGTGATGACGCTCTAGAGCTGCTGTTACTTCATCACCAACCGGAGTCTGCGGTTGTGTTCTGTAACACTAAGAAAGAAGTGCAGAACGTAAACGATGAGCTAAGCCACCGCGGTTTCAGTGTTATCGAACTTCATGGTGACATGGAACAGCGTGAACGTGACCAAGCTTTGGTTCAGTTCTCAAACAAAACCATCTCGATTCTAGTGGCGACAGACGTTGCGGCTCGCGGTCTTGATGTTGATAACCTAGATGCTGTGTTCAACTTTGAATTGTCTCGCGACCCTGAAGTTCACGTACACCGTATTGGTCGTACTGGCCGTGCAGGAAGCAAAGGCGTAGCGATCAGCTTCTTTAGCGAAAAAGAGATGTACCGTGTTGCTCAAATTGATGAGTACATGGACATGCCAATCGAGCCATCTGAACTGCCAGCAAAACCAATTGCTAAGCCGTACTACTCAAACATGGTTACCATCCAAATTGATGGCGGTAAGAAAGCTAAGCTTCGTGCTGGTGATATTCTTGGCGCACTGACGAGCCAAGGCGGCATTGATGGTAAATCAGTAGGTAAGATCAATCTGTTTGCAATGCGTGCTTACGTAGCGGTAGAAAGATCTGTGGCTAAAAAAGCACTGAACAAAATCGAATCAGGTAAAATGAAGGGTCGTCAATTCCGCGCCCGAATCCTGAAGTAATTCGAGACTGAATCCCTTTGCTGCGATATGTCTAATTAACGACATTGCTAATTAATGGCATTGCAGTAAAGGGTGTTCCACAAAATGCCACTTAAGTTTCTTATCTTAGGTTTATCGACCTAGTCCTCTATACCAAAGCATTATTCATCGGGTCTTATCGAATAAAGATCGTTGATATGTTTTCCTTCGCTAAGATACCAAGTCATCGCTTCCTGTCGATTGTCAACCAATATCGTGATTGTGGTTATTGAACCATCATCAAAATAACAAAGCTCATATTCTAAATCGCTTGGATGATCAGGAATAGCGGCCATAGCTTCCCTCCCAAATATCAATCATTTTAAATACGTCAACCCAACTCATTTATAGGGCTCGTATCACGTCAAATGAGTAATAAAATCAAGTTACATCACTGCCATTAATTATTTTTAGTTTAATCATTTGCCTAAATAGCTAGATTAGCAAGTTTGGGTCTCAATTTATCTCAAAGTTTTTACGACCACTGTTTATTAAGACTACTTTTATAAGAGCTAGAATTAGCGTTATAAAAACTGGGCTAACCTTAAAGGGATGAGTTAATCGGTTTGTGGCTTTGTTGAATGTCGTGAGAGGGTAGAATGAGAAAGTGCCGGTGGTTAGTTTTAGTGATCTGTTTTCTATTTACTGGGTGCGGGACCAAGTTCGCCTATAACAATATAGGTTGGTTTGTCGTTAGCTATATAGAAGATTTTGTTTCCCTCTCAAATAGCCAAGAATCAGAGCTTGAAGAGCGATTAGATATATTACAAAAATGGCATAAAGAAACTCAGCTACCTCTGTACATCTCGCAATTAGAAGCGATTCAAAACGTAGATCGGTCGGATATGAATCCCGCTTTTATTGTGGGCCAAAGTGAACAAACGAAAGAGCATATTCGCACAATCGTCAATAAGTTCGCTCCAGATATTTACGCCTTGAGTATGCAGCTTAGCCCTAAGCAAGACAGGGAGTTTTTAAAGAACTTTCGTGAAAAGCAGCAAGACTATTATGAAGAAAGGTTGTCGTTGAACGATGCCGATTCGAGAGAGCGATACCGAAGCAGAATAGAAGAGCGCGCAGAACGGTGGTTAGGTTCAGTATCGAAAGAACAAAAACAGATTATTTTGGCTTGGTCTAAAGAGTGGGTAAATACCAATAGCAGTTGGCGACAATATCAAAACAACACCTATCAAGAGCTAACGACGCTGATGGCAAAGAAGAGCGATCTGCATATTGCTCAGCCGATTATCATGAAGTTGCTTTTAAACAATGAAGCTTATTATCCTGATGAACTTGAGTCACAACTCAACCAAAATATGGAAACATCAGCCAAGTTTTTAGTAGATATGGCCGCGACCAGCAGTAACAAGCAGTGGGCGTATTTTATGAATGAGTTAGAAAGCCTCAAAGGAACGTTGGAGTCATTGCAAGAGTAGAGCGTTCTTTTTAAAGGCTAGCGGTCATTATCGAGCTAGCCTTTCATCACACTTTAAGGTGAATTTCGGAACCTAACCCCTGTTACTCATCAGTAGTTTTGGAATCGAACTTTTGGCTGTCTTCGATATTTTCTGCATTAATTGGAAGCTCGGTTGTTGAATACCGTGGTCACTCTTCAGCTCATCGATCATTAATAACCACAACCTTGCTGTCATTTCTGAATCGGCTAATGCTCTGTGGAAAGTGCCGTCGTTGTCTATGCGCTTGAATCGAACTAGGTCGCCCAATTTATGGGTTGGAGCGTCTTGGATTAGCCGACGAGCAATCAACATTGAGCATACAAACTGTCCGTTGTAATCACGCCCTATATCGTCTAATTCTGCGTCGAGAAAGCGTTTATCAAACGATGCATTATGAGCAACAAGCTGACTGTCTTGAATAAAGTCTGCAAACTCATCCATCACTTCACTGCAACTGGCCGCGGTGTTCAGCATGCGGTTAGTAATGCCGGTGTAGCTTTCAATGAAGCCACTCACACGAACCCCTGGATTCATGAGTTGTTGGAAGGTGTCGACGACTTCGCCGTTAACGAGTTTAACCGCACCGATCTCAATCGCTCGGTCACCCATGTTTGGTGATAAGCC
Source organism: Vibrio sp. 10N.261.52.C11 (assembly GCF_041471405.1). Taxonomy (NCBI): domain Bacteria; kingdom Pseudomonadati; phylum Pseudomonadota; class Gammaproteobacteria; order Vibrionales; family Vibrionaceae; genus Vibrio; species Vibrio sp. 10N.261.52.C11. Next base: position 66,141 of record NZ_JBFROI010000030.1, on the reverse strand, counting down.
TGTGGTTTCGAAATCGAGAACGATAACGGAATCTGCGGAGTTTGAAGCCATCGTGTTTCCTAATTGCTGTTTGGTAGTATCGCTTTATATGGGGCGTTTGGTGTTGCTATGGGTCAATCAGTTATTTGCTAGTGCCGATAGTAAGTTCAGTGTAACCCGTCGAATCGTCGTGCTCTCTGCTGAAGGTCAAAGTATCGTAGCGGTGAACGATAAGTTCAGTGGTGGTTGCGATAATCGTCCCTTCAAGCAAATGCCCACCAATCACGTTGCCATTCTCATCAGCAACGGATATATGAACATGCTGGTGGTTTGGGGTTAGCGTTGCCATCACCGAGACTATTTCGAACGGAGCTTGAACTAGCTTGGTGTTGTTGGCATTAGCTAAGCGAATATTGAGTTGAGAAACACATCCGACACAAGACGCAATAGAGCCCGCGGAGATATTGTGCGCTGTCACTAGCCTCTGGATCTCTAGCTTTAGGTCTTGGCCGCGGGTTAATCTCGTTGCGATAGGAGTGATCATCTTATTGCCTCAACGTTATATGTATTTCAAAGAACAAAACGAAGCCACATAGGGCTTCGTTTTATTTTCATTTTGGCTAACGCGACTTTTCTTTTGGTTAATGCAACTTTGCATTTTCTGTCGCTGAAATTACTTAGCCTTGTTGCTGTTCTCTTTTCTTCTTAGGAACGAAGTTCAATACTGAAATGGGTACTTCTTTGCGTGGTTCGAAACCTTCAACAACGCGACGTTCAATCAAGTGACCAAGACGCTTTTCAATAATGCACAGGTTTTTGAAGTTATCTTTTGATAGGAAAGAGATCGCTTCGCCAGATGCATCAGCACGGCCTGTACGACCAATACGGTGAACATAATCATCTGCTGGGAATGGCATGTCGTAGTTCACTACGCGGCTTAGGTTGTCGATATCGATACCACGAGCAGCAACACCCGTCGCGACTAAGTATTTTAGGCGACCTTTCTTAAAGTCAGCCAAGATTTTTTCACGAATCGCTTGGCTACGTCCACTGTGGAAAGCTTCCGCTTGAATACCACGTTTCTCAAGTTGAGCAACCAACTTAGCCGCGCCGTGCTTGGTTTCGATAAAGATAAGCGCTTGGTCCCAGTTACCTTCGGTAATCATGTGGCTCAATAGTGCTGACTTACGGTCTTTATCTACCGTTACCAACCATTGCTCAATGTTCGCTTTAGACGCATCAGTCTTGGCAATCGAAATCTCTTCCGCTTCACTGATTGCACTTTTCGCTAGTGCACGCACTGGCGTTGAAAGCGTTGCCGAGAACAGCAGGTTTTGGATGTCTTGTGGTAGACGCGCGATGATCTTGTTGATGTCTTCAATGAAACCCATGTCTAGCATGCGGTCAGCTTCATCTAGAACCAGTACTTCCACTTCATCAAAGTGAACGGCACGTTGTCCGTACATGTCGATCAAACGACCTGGTGTTGCCACAAGAATATCCACGCCTTCAATAAGACGATCTTTCTGGTGTTGGTAAGACACGCCACCGTACATCGCTAGTGATGTTAGGTTTAGGAACTTCGCGTACTTAGTGATGTTCTGTTCAACCTGAACTGCCAGCTCACGCGTTGGTGTCAGGATAACTGCGCGGATACGTTTTTTACGCTGCGTTTCACCTTTGCTTAGCATTTCTAAGATAGGGAGAACAAAGCTCGCAGTTTTACCTGTACCTGTTTGTGCTGCAGCAATAAGGTTCTTACCAGAAAGAACAATCGGAATTGCTTTTTCTTGAATAGAGGTTGGCTTTTCATAGCCTTGTTTTGCAACGGCTTTAACAATAGGTGAGCTTAATCCAAGCTTGGAAAATGGCATAAGTTTCTCGGTATGATTTGGCTAAATAGCGATGGAAAGGTTTAACAATCTTATACAAGGATAAGATTAATGGCGGCATTCTACCATGTTGCTTGCTCACCGCTAGTCACATGCACATAAAAAAATCCAGTGTCGACAAGACACTGGATTTTCAGTTTTGGGTGTTCGCTATTTAGCTTGGGTTTATCGAAAGCGTTTAAGCGATCTCAATCTTCTCTGCTTGGTTCTGTTCTACCATTGACAGAGCAAGTGCTTCCGCAACCTTAATACCATCGATACCAGCAGAAAGGATACCGCCTGCGTAGCCTGCACCTTCACCAGCCGGGAAGAAGCCCTTAAGGTTGATGCTTTGGAAGTCTTTGCCACGTTTGATGCATACAGGAGAAGACGTACGTGTCTCAACACCGGTAAGTAGGCCGTCTGGCGTAGAGAAACCTTTGATCTTCTTCTCGAACGCTGGGATTGCTTCACGAATCGCTTCGATAGCAAAATCAGGCAGCGCTTTTGAAATATCAGTCAGGTGGATACCCGGCGTGAATGACGGTTGTACTTCACCGATTGCACTTGGATCGCGACCTTTCAAGAAGTCACCGATTTTTTGAGCTGGTGCATCGTAGTTTTCACCACCAAGAACATAAGCGCCGCTTTCTAGTTCACGTTGTAAACGGATACCAGCCAGTGCGTCACCTGGGTAATCACGCTCTGGGTCGATACCTACAACGATCGCGCTGTTTGCGTTACGTTCTGCACGAGAGTATTGGCTCATGCCGTTCGTTACTACGCGGCCTTCTTCAGACGTTGCAGCAACCACAGTACCACCTGGGCACATACAGAAGCTGTATACAGTGCGGCCATTCTTACAGTGGTGAACGAGTTTGTAGTCCGCAGCACCTAGGATTGGGTTGCCTGCGTTCTTACCGAAACGAGCTTCATCGATCATCGATTGCTTGTGTTCGATACGGAAACCAACAGAGAAAGGCTTCGCTTCCATGTAAACGCCACGATCGTACAGCATTTCAAACGTGTCACGAGCACTGTGGCCAACAGCCAATACCACGTGACGAGATTTGATCTCTTCACCGTTAGAAAGCGTTAGGCCAGTGATTTGACCATCTTCCATATGAACGTCGTCAACACGAGTGCTGAAACGGATTTCGCCACCAAGTTCAATGATAGAAGCGCGCATCTTTTCGATCATGGTAACCAGTTTAAAGGTACCGATGTGCGGCTTACTTACGTATAGAATTTCTTCTGGTGCACCCGCAGCAACGAACTCTTCAATTACTTTACGGCCGTAGTGCTTTGGATCTTTAACTTGGCTGTACAGCTTACCGTCAGAGAAAGTACCTGCGCCGCCTTCACCAAACTGTACGTTTGATTCTGTGTTCAGCGTACGCTTACGCCAGAAACCAAAGGTATCTTTCGTACGCTCACGAACTTCTTTACCACGCTCAACGATGATTGGGTTGAAACCCATTTGAGCAAGCACTAGGCCAGCGAATAGACCACATGGGCCAAAACCGATAACCACAGGGCGCTCAGTTTGGTTCTCAACCGCTTTAGCAACAAACTTGTACTCCATATCAGGAGTCACTTTTACGTGCGGGTCGCTAATGAATTGTTCTAACAACTCAGCTTCGTTTTCAACGAGAACGTCAAGCGTGTAGATAAGTAAGATCTTTGATTTCTTACGAGCATCGTAGCCACGTTTAAAGATATTAAAAGAGAGTACCTGATCAGAGTTAATACCAAGTTTCGCTTCAATAGCGTCTTGAATAGCAGACTCTTCATGGTCTAGTGGGAGTTTAATTTCGGTTAAACGTATCATTTCGATGTCTCGTTTTTATAGGTGTCTTAGCTAGTTCGTTTCTTTATACAGAGTTTGATGAAAACGCTGATGTTGAAAGAAGCGATAAGCTCACAATGGCGCGCATTTTACGAGAAATTGATTTATCTGTCATACTAATTTGGAAACATGGAGCAAATAGACACGATATTAGAGCCGTATGATGTTGAATTTTGCTTTGGGATGAGTATTATCCCCATTCTTCAATTTTGACTAACTTATAGAGCAGAGCATCATGGCATTTGTCGTAGGCGATAATTGTATTCAATGTAAATACACAGACTGTGTGGCAGTGTGCCCCGCAGATGCGTTCCATGAAGGCCCAAATTTCATGGTAATCAACCCAATCGAATGTATTGATTGTGGTTTATGTGTACCTGAATGTGATGCTCAAGCGATCTTCCAAGAAGATGAGCTACCAGAAGATCAAAAAATCTTTATCGAAGTGAACGCAGAGCTTGCCGAAATCTGGCCGGTACAAACGGAAGTAAAAGCACCAATGGATGACGCTGAGAAGTGGAATGGTGTCGCTGATAAGTTGGCAATGCTAGAAAAGTAATTGTTGAAAAGAACTTAGATAAAAAGGCGTACTGATTTAATCAATACGCCTTTTTTAATATTTGAACATTGTCGACTGGATCGTTAGCTTATGAGACCTAGCTGTGCTGACGACGCATGTTGTCGAGAATGATGCCAGTCGCCATTGCAACGTTCAAAGACTCTGCGCCACCGAATGCTGGAATCGTAATCTTATCTGTCACGTATTTAGCGGCGTGTTCACGAATACCGTGAGACTCGCTGCCCATCAGCAAAATGCCATTTGCAGTGAAGTCAGTCTTATGAACACTTTCGCCTTCCAAAAATGCACCGTAAACCGGTAGATTCGCTTGCTCTAAGTAAGCTGGTAAGTCAGTTTGACTTACGTGTACTCGGCCAAAGCTGCCCATAGTCGCGCTGATAGTTTTAGGGTTGTATGGGTCTGCGCAATCACTGCTCGCAACGATATGCTTGATGCCATACCAGTCTGCTACGCGAATAATCGTACCTAGGTTGCCAGGGTCTGAAACGCCATCAAGTGCAATCATCAGTCCTGTCGCTTCTGGTAGTTCAAACGTTGGGATCTCAACAACCGCAATCGCTGCATTGTTACTTACCAAAGTGCTCGCTTTGGTTAGGTCATCCAGTGAGGCTTCAACACAATCAAACTCAATCAGTGATGCGTGATTTTCAGATAAGAAATCAGCGGTAGCAAAGACGTTCTTCACGACTAAGTCACTATTGAACAGCTCAAGAACGTTCTTTTCACCTTGAACTAGAAACAGGCCGTGGGCTTTACGTTGTTTCTTTTGGCCCAAAGCACGAAGGAGTTTTAATTGGTTTTTTGAAATCATGTTTTTATCCTAGATATAAGCCCGCGCATTATAGAGCAAAGGTTAGCGAACCAAAAGCGTGATGACTCAATGCGATCTACATAAAAAGCAAAAGCAACTCACTTAAAAAAGAAAAGCGCACTAAATAGCGCGCTCTTATGGGATTTACTCACCTAAGTTAAGCTGAACTGACAGCCTAATACGGAGCAGGATAGCGTTTAAATACTGTGTTGATATCAGTCAGGATTTCTTCTGATAGCGGTTTACTAAAAGCGGCTACGTTCTCTTTTAATTGCTCCATGGTCGTTGCACCGATGATGGTGGACGTCACCCCATCAACTTGATTACACCATGCCAATGCCAGTTGGCTCGGAGTAAATCCATGAGCGTTTGCTACTTCAACATAGCCTTTAACCGCTTCGTTGGCAGATTCAGTGTCACGGAAAATGCCTTTACGTTGCATGTAAGTCCAACGGCTGCCTTCCGGTCTTGCGCCATCGATGTACTTTCCACTCAACATGCCTGCAGCTAAAGGTGACCATGGCAGGTAAGCTACATCTTCATGCACACAGTTCTCAATCAGATATGGCCAGTCTTTTGCGTGCAGTAGGCTAAATTCATTCTGAATCGAAACCATACGTGGCAAATCGTGTTTTTCACTCAGCTTGAGGTAAGTGTTAATGCCCCAAGTAGAATCATCTGAAAGCCCGACATGGCGAATTTTCCCCGCCTTAATGCAGCTTGCCAGTGCTTGTAGGATTTCCAACATCTCAGCTTCATGCTGCTTTCGGTCAATATCACTGAATCGAATGTGATTCGGGAAATGCTTACCAAAGTGAGGCGTTGTACGATTTGGCCAATGAAGTTGGTAAAGGTCGATATAGTCTGTTTGTAGGCGTTTTAATGATGCGTCAACGGCTGCGATCACCGCTTCACCCGTTATCGGGCCGCCATCTCGAACCCAAGGAAGCCCTGGCCCGGCAATTTTGCTCGCAATGATCAACTCTTGTCGACGCTGTGGGTTACGCGATAACCAGTTACCAATGATCGCTTCTGTTTTTCCGTAGGTATCTGGAGAAGGTGGAACCGCGTACATCTCTGCAGTATCGATAAAGTTAATACCTTGGCTTAATGCGTATTCGATCTGTTGGTCGGCTTGCTGCTGCGTATTTTGTAGCCCCCAAGTCATGCTGCCAAGACAGATACGGGAAACGGGAATTTGACTACTTCCTAGCTTTGAATATTCCATTGAATTCGGGGTTCCTGTGGTTAGGTTCTCTGGTACTCGCATTATAGTTTTGAAAAGAGGGCGAGTGAGGAATGAAAACGAATATGAATTATTAGCACAAAATGACACGACAAGGTATGGCATCGGGGAGTTTAGTGAGTCATTTCTCAGCGCTGCAAGCTAGTGTGTGCAATGCGTGAAAATACATTCGCGAGAAACTATGAGCCAATTGGTGATCGAGAAGTGAAGAACAACAAGCAATGAGCGAAGGTTTAATGTTCAGCTTGTTTGGGAGTGGGGGAGAGGAGAACAGATCAAAAATAAAAAAAGCTCTACCGGATAGAGCGTAGAGCTTTTTTATAGGGGTCTTAATAGTGCTAGGTATTCATTGAGTTACGAGGTCGCGTTTGTGTCTAATCCACCCTGGATCTGCGCCTGTCTTAGAGCTTCCTGCCTTTGAACTTCTTTCTCAGTTAATACTGGTCGAAGAGTTTCCTCAGAGGCTTGAGGAGAGAAAATGAAATATTTATTAATCGTCATAACTGTGTCTCCGTGTAACGTATGACAGATTCTGCATCAAGGATAAATTGTGATCATCATCCACTTTGTACTTTTGTTAGGCTGAGAGCGGAGGGCGTAGAATGCGTACAAAGCGATCTCTTATCATCCGTATGCAATGTTGAACTGACGAAACCCTCTGTTTTCAAGTATAGGAAGCGCATCTAATTTCGCACAATAATGATTTAGAGCAATTACATACATGGTCAGGGGCGTAAGATGAAAACCCTCGCTACTGACTCTGTGCTCGTATTTATTTAACGATGTATCACTTATCGACATAATAATTAAGTCAGTAAATCAATTACTTAATCCATGGTGAGATGAATTATGGAAAAGCTTGTAGAACGTTTTCTGAATTACGTTACTTTTGATACCAAATCCGATCCTTCTAATCAGCAATGCCCAAGTTCACCGGGTCAAATTACCTTTGCTGAAGCCTTAAAGTTAGAATTGGTGGCATTAGACTTAGTTGATGTGTCTTTAGATGACAATGGATACTTGATGGCGAAACTGCCGTCGAATGTCGATTACGATGTGCCTGCGATTGGCTTTGTGGCGCACATGGATACCGCTCCTGACGCATCAGGCGCCAACGTGAAACCACAAGTGATTAAAGATTACCGAGGTGGAACGATTGAATTAGGGGAAAGTGGCGAGAGTTTGAACCCAAGCCAGTATCCAGATCTTGATTCTTTACATGGTCACGACCTGATTACGACTGACGGCACAACTCTGCTTGGTGCCGACAACAAAGCGGGCATCGCTGAAATCATCAGTGCAATTGCTTACCTGAAAGCGAATCCAGACATCAAACACGGCGACATCTGCATTGGTTTCACGCCGGATGAAGAGATTGGTCGCGGTGCGAACCTGTTTGACGTTGAAAAATTTGGCGCCGAGTGGGCGTACACCATCGATGGTGGCCCAGTAGGGGAGTTGGAATTTGAGAACTTCAATGCCACGAGCGCCGATGTTATCTGTCATGGCGTGAACGTTCACCCGGGCACCGCAAAAGATAAAATGGTGAACTCGATGAACATTGCAGCGCAATTCCAATTGATGATGCCTGCGCAAGAAACACCAGAGTGCACAGAAGGTTATGAAGGCTTCTACCACCTGAAATCGGCGGAAATGGGTGTGGCTCGCTCTGAACTGGGATACATCATCCGTGATTTTGAACGTGAGGGTGTAGAAGCGCGTAAAGCATTCATGCAGCAGAAAGTCGATGAGCTGAATGAGCGCCTTGAGAAAGGCCGTGTTGAGCTGGTGCTAACCGATAGCTACTTCAACATGAAAGAGATGGTTGAACCGCATCAACATATTATTGAATTGGCCAAGCAGGCGATGATTGAGTGCAATGTCGAGCCAATGGTTAAACCAATCCGAGGTGGTACAGACGGTGCTCGTTTATCTTTCATGGGGCTACCATGTCCGAATATCTTTACTGGTGGCTACAACTTCCACGGTATTCATGAGTTCATTACCATTCAAGGCATGGAACAGGCGGTTAAAGTGATTGTTGAACTGTCACAACGCACAGCCGTTCACTACCAAAAATAGCGGCCTTTAGCACGATATCTCTTTGTTTTTTTTGAGAGTATTCAATAATACTCTCTTTAAGCATAAGGGAGTACGCAATGAAAAAGTTAGTTTTACTTTGCACCCACTTAGCCGTGGGTGCTTTTGGTTTTGGGCTGGGTGTTTACGCATTACCTATCTTGATTGAGCCTGATTCTCCTTCCTCAAGTTCTGTTGAAGCGATCAGTGAGCAGGCTATCTACACGGGTGAGTTCACTAAAGATCGACAAGACAGTGACTTCTTGCACTGGGGAGAAGGTATCGTTTCTGTGTCTGAAAGTGCGATCGCTTTTGAAGGTGAATTGGCGCCGGGGCCTGATTACAAGGTCTACCTCTCACCTAAGTTCATTGAAACCGAGCAAGCTTTCAATGACAGCAAGAGCGAGTTACTGAGAGTCGGAGATGTGAAAACATTCGACCGTTTTATGGTTGAGCTTCCCGAAGGTACTGATCTTAATCGATTTAATACGGTTGTGATTTGGTGTGAAACTTTTGGTCAATTTATTACTTCTGCCAAGATAAAATGATAGCCTTAGCTAGGCTAATACCAGATTGTAAACGAGCGCTCAGGAGTTGAGCGCTTTTTCATAGCGAAGTCTCCGCTAATCGTTGTAAAGCTCGTCGTTGTAATGCTAAGGAATAAGTAATGGAAAAAGTGTGGCAAGTAATTGATTTTCTACTCGCTCATAAGTTTATTTTTAGTGCGTTGATTATCACTATTATTTTAATCATTCGCCGAATCACCTTATCTCAAATAAGAGGTGATGTTGCTTTGCTTAGTGAAGACCAACGTAACTGGATGTCACGAACCAAAAACGGCACATTCGCGATTATTGTTGTAACGTTATTTGTGTTGTGGAAATCCGAAATCAGCGAGTTTGCGCTATCTGTCACGGCCATTGCTGTTGCGATAGTAGTGGCTTCAAAAGAGATCATTTTGTGTTTCACCGGTTCTATTCAGCGTGCGAGTTCTCGCTCATTTAGAATCGGCGACTGGATCGAAGTGGGTAAAATAAGCGGTGAGGTGATTGAGCACAATTTGATGGCGACTGTGATTCAAGAAATCGATTTGTATCATGGGCAATATCACTTCACTGGTAAGACAGCCACGCTGCCTAATAGTATGTTCTTCACCTATCCGGTAAAGAACCTCAACTTTATGAAGCGCTATGTTTATCATAACTTTTTTGTGACGGTGAAAGACTTTGTAAACCTATACCCTATGGTGCCGGGTCTTATTGTGAAAATTGAAGAGCATTGCGAAGAGTTTATCGATGTTGCTCGCCGTTACAACGGTGTGATCGAAAAGCACGCTGGTGTTGACCTTCCGGGTTCTGAGCCTCACATCCATATCACAAGCAGTTCGACAGGTGAGCAAGAAGTGCACTTTATGATCTTCTGTCCGACCGAAAAAGCGATTCATTTAGAGCAAGATATTCGTAAAGACTTTATGGAAGCGTACGCGGAAGCATTCCCAACGAGCGCTTAGTTTGCTCATCAGTTTACAGTGACCAAGCTATAGTCTCTAAACTATAAGTCCAAACTATAAGTCCAAACAAAAGAAAGCCGAGAGCGATTAGATCGACTCTCGGCTTTTTTGTTCTTGCTATCTGTTCGTTTAATCTAGGTCAGCCAGTGGCAACCAATCGACTTTTACGCCTGCTTGTTCAAACATATCTTGGCTCACTTTGATTTTATCGCCCCAACGCGAAAGAAAGTCTTCACTTTGCTCTGGGCAGTGTACTGCTGAAATTCCTGTTTGGATGATCTTGGCTGCACAGTTTGGACAAGGAAAGTGAGTCACCCAGATTTCACAGCTGTCCAAATCACGCTTGGCGAATAAGATCGCATTTTCTTCAGCGTGAAGTGTCTTGAGGTACTTCATCTCTCTGTCATCAGTATCCGCACTATCAGACACGCCATGTGGGTAGCCATTAAAACCAACAGAAACAATGCGGTTGTGCTTAGTGATTACGGCGCCGACTTGAGTTGAAGGATCTTTACTCCAAGAACCGACCAATTCCGCCATTTGATAGAAACGTTTAGCCCATTTTGAAATCATGAGAATTCCTTAACAATTAAATGTGAATGCTTATCTGTCTGACAATACATTATGTTAGACAATATCCATAGAGAACAAAAGCTGAGAGATTGATTTACTTAGGAATTGTAGCGTGTTTGTAATTACTTTATAAGCACTTGGTTTCAATTAACATATTGATACACTTTGGCCAGTTATAATTGATATTCCTCGGACAATGGTAACAGAGGTGTTACGTAAATTTTATGCTGTTCAAATACTAATAAGTGACGGTATAACCATGCGTAAAAAGTTGATCCTTACTGCTCTTGCAAGCTCTCTTATTCTTGCTGGATGTGGGCAAGATGCTCAGAATGCCAAGCAAGCGCCTTTACCTCTCGTAGCTGTACAGGATGTTAGCGTCGTTTCTCACCAACAAAGTAAGTCGTACATCGGTCGTATTGAAGCCGTTGAAGACACGGCAATTACTGCACAAGTTTCTGGCTACCTGCAAAGCCGCCATTTCAAAGAAGGCCAAATGGTCGAGAAGGGGCAATTGCTTTACTCAATTGAGCCTTCATCATTTGAAGCAGAAGTAGCAAGCGCGAAAGCGGCTGTTGCTCAAGCGAATGCCAACCTTAAAAAAGCCGAACTTGATTTCAATCGTGGTAAGAACCTACTTCCTAAGGGCAGTATTTCTCAATCTGAATTTGATGCATTAACGGCAAACCTATTAGGTTCTCAAGCACAGTTAGAAGCAAGCCAAGCTCAGTTAAACGCCGCGAATGTCCAACTTTCTCACACCAAAATTATCGCGCCTTTCTCTGGAAGAATCAGTGACACTAAAGTAAGTAAAGGTGACCTAGTTTCACCGTCTTCAGGTGTTCTGACAACTTTGGTTAGCCTAGACCCAATCCATGCATCGTTCAGCATCAGTGAGCGTGAGCGTATTGAGCTGGGTATGGACCGCATCGAAGGCGATGGCAGCAGCGACTCTGCAGGTGTTGAAGTTCAGATCATGCTTGAGAACGGTGAAGCGTTCGAACATCTAGGTCAGCTTGACTTCTTGGGCAACCGTATCAACCTTAATACTGGTACGATCGCGATGCGTGCGATTGCTGATAACCCGAATCAGCAACTACTTCCAGGCCAACACGTTCGCGTTGATCTACGTGAAAAACAACCTATTGATGTTGTGACTATTCCTCGTCGTGCAGTGCAAACCGACCTCGAAGGCGACTTCGTGATGGTATTAGTTGAAGGAGAAGCCGAACCCGTTGCTGAGCGCAGAAACATCGAAATGGGTCGTCAGGTTGAAGGTGGTGTGATTGTTCATTCTGGATTAGAGAAAAACGACGCAGTCATCACTCAAGGCCTACAGCGTGTACGTAATGGTATGTCTGTTCGTATTCAAGCTTCTGCTGAACAAGCTGAGTAAGGGGACTATTTATGTTAAGTCGTTTCTTTATTCAAAGGCCTAAGTTCGCCCTTGTTATATCCATAATCTTAACGCTGGCGGGTGCGATTTCTCTCGCTATCTTGCCAGTGGCTGAATATCCAAAAATTAGTCCACCGTCGGTCAGTGTGTCGGCATTCTACACGGGCGCAAGTGCTGAAGTGGTGGAACAGGCGATAGCCGACCCCATAGAAACGTCGGTTAACGGCGTTGAAGATATGATCTACATGTCTTCTAAAAGCGCTAACGATGGTTCATACAACCTTAATGTGACCTTTGATGTTGGTACTGACCCAGATATGGCTCAGGTCAACGTTCAGAACCGAGTTGCTCAAATCGAATCGAAGCTTCCGCAAGAAGTTCGAATGGTGGGTGTCACCGTTAAAAAGCGTTCACCAGACCTTTTGATGGTATTGAACTTCTATTCGCCAAACGGTGAGTACGACGATCAATTCTTGATCAACTACGTTAACCTAAACATTAAAGACCAACTGGCTCGTGTGAAGGGCATCAGTGAAGTTAACGTGTTGGGTGGTGGTGAATACGCGATGCGTGTTTGGTTAGATCCTGAGAAAATGGCTAACCTCAATATCACCACTTCAGACGTGAATCGCGCGTTGGCAGAGCAGAACGTTCAAGTTGCTGCAGGCCGTATTGGTGCTGCACCTTATAACAACGCACAAGAAGTGCAGTTCAACTTGGTAACAAAAGGCCGATTAGAAACAGCTGATGAGTTTGAAAATGTTGTTCTTCGTGCAACTCAAGACGGTTCAACGGTTTACTTAAAAGACATTGCACGTGTTGAGCTTGGTAAAAAGTTCTACGACGGTAATGGTAAATACCGTGGTCAAGATGCGTCGATCGTAACGCTGTCACTTCAATCAGACGCTAACGCGCTGGAAAGTGGCAAAGCTGTGATGGCGATGCTGGAAAACTTAAGCAAGAACTTCCCAGAAGGCGTGGCGTATGAAGCAAGTTACGACACTACACTGTTTGTTGCTGAGTCGATCAAAGGGGTAGTAAAGACCTTAATCGAAGCCATCTTGCTGGTTATTGCGGTAACGTACCTGTTCTTGGGTAGTGCGCGTGCAACCTTGATTCCTGTAGTTGCGATTCCGGTATCTTTGATTGGTACGTTTGCCATCATGCAGATGACGGGTTTCACCATCAACACGGTAACCCTGTTTGGTTTGATACTAGCGATTGGTATCGTAGTAGATGATGCGATCTTGGTTATCGAGAACGTTGATACCACAATGGCTAAAGACCCAACCATTTCACCGCGTAAAGCCACGCTTATTGCGATGAAAGAAGTAACGGGGCCGATCATTACGTCGACCTTGGTTCTACTTGCGGTATTCATCCCTGTTGCAATGCTTCCTGGTATTACTGGCATCATGTACCGTCAGTTCGCTCTGACTATCTGTATCGCGGTTGTTATCTCTTCAATTAACGCATTAACGCTATCACCTGCATTGTGTTCACTGGTTCTTAAGCAGGGTGGTGGTAACACGGCGCGTTGGTACCAAGCATTTAACCGTGGTCTAGAGTCTGTTACTAACAAATACGGTCAAGTGGCTGGCTTCTTAGTTAAGAAAGGCGTTCTGCTGTTCACTTTCTTCTTTGTGGCTTTGGCGGCTGTGACTTATTTTGCGAAGACAACGTCTACGGCGTTTGTACCTCAAGAAGATAAAGGCATTTTGCTGGTTAACGTTCAGCTTCCTGACGCGGCATCCTTGTCTCGAACCGAAGAAGTGACTAAGCAGCTGCTTGAAATGGTTGAACAAGAGCCGGGTGTTGATGGCGTAACACTGGTTAACGGCTACGCATTTATGACAGGCGCTTCTGCGTCGAATGGTGCGTCAATGTTCATCAAGCTTCACGATTGGGACATGCGTAATGCACTGGATGGTCAACACTCTGCTCAGGCTATCTCACAGCGTATTAATGGTCGTGCTGCGACTGAACTTCCTCAAGCTGTCGTGTTTGCGATGGGGCCTCCTGCAGTTCCGGGCATGGGGGCCGCGTCTGGTTTCGAGTTTGTACTTGAAGATACGCTAGGCCGAAGCCGTACTGATCTTGCTATGGTGATGAATGACGTGATAGCTGAGGCGAGCAAACAGCCTGAGATTTCACACACATTCAGTACTTTCCGTGCGAACGTACCTCACTACTATGTCGATATTGACCGTGAGAAAGCGCAGCAATTAGGTATTCCGTTGTCGGAAATTTTCCAAACACTACAAGGTAACCTTGGTTCGTTGTACGTGAACGACTTCACCATGTTTGGTAAGAACTTCCGCGTAACCATGCAAGCTGACAGTGAACACCGTAGCAGCATGGACGACCTACAACGATTCCACGTTCGTTCGTCTAATGGCGAGATGATCCCGTTAAGCACATTGGTGACTTACGATCAGATCTTCGAACCAGATGTAGCATGGCGTTACAACATGTACCGCAGTGCCGTGATTCAAGGTCAACCTGCAGAAGGTTACTCAAGTGGTGATGCGATTGCGGCAATGGAACGTGTAGCTGCAGAAGTATTGCCTCAGGGGTATCAGTACGAATGGACAGGCATGGCTTACCAAGAAGTACTAGCAGGTAACCAAGCGATCTTTGCTTTCGCACTGGCTCTGATCTTCATCTACCTGTTTATGGTGGCTCAATACGAGAGTTGGACAATTCCGATTGCGATTATCCTCGTGGTACCTGTCGCAACCTTAGGCTCCTTCTTGGCATTGAATCTAACGGGCACTCCGCTGAACCTTTATGCACAAATAGGTTTGGTTCTCTTGATAGCCTTGGCCGCGAAGAACGCAATCTTGATTGTGGAATTCGCAAAGGTAGAGCGTGAAGAGAAAGACGCACCGATTGAAGATGCAGCGGTGAAGGGCGGTACACTGCGTTTCCGTGCTGTGAACATGACGTCTTGGTCGTTCATCTTAGGTATCTTCCCGCTTATCTTTGCTGCGGGCGCAGGTCACGTGAGTCAGAACTCTTTGGGTATTTCACTGATCGGCGGCCTGTTATGTGTGTTACTGGCGGGTACGTTCCTAATCCCTGGCTTCTACGCATTCGTGCAACGTAAGCGTGAGAAAGCACACGGTGGTAATACCAAGCTGGTTCCGCTTGATGACGAATAGGGGATTGAGTGTCTTGTAAGATTCGTCTCTTACAAGACCAACCCTCGGAAAACTAATTCCTTGTAAAAACTAAGGTTTAGCATTGCGCTAAGCCTTTTTTTATTCCACTTATGAATAAAAACGCCTTTTATATAAACAAATGTTTGTCATGTGATAGAGCTAACACTCTAATTTGGGTTTTGTAATAAAATGATGTTTTATTGGTAAGTATATGTTTAATATGATTTTAACAAGGTTCAGCTAACGGTTGTATGCTCGAAAACATTTGCACAATAGTGTGAAGTGTTTCAAAATTACGAAGTTATATTGAAATTTTTTGTGCATTGAGGTTCTTATGAAAGTCATTGATTTATTTAAACACCGAGGCGATAGCATGTCTTCGCAACACTCAGAGTTTATGCAATGGATGTCTCCAGCTCTTAGAGATTACTGGGGCGACTTTCTTAATCGTACGCAAAATAGCCATTTCTTTGCGTGGGTTCGTGATCACCATAAACCTGCTGTCAATGAAGATGCACCAGAGATGCCGATGGAACAGCCGATCGTACTTAAGCCAGAAGCACAACTTGTGTTTGATGAGCTTAATCAACAGATCGGTGAAGTCATCCATACTGGCGACTGGATCAATGTAAGTCAAGACCGTATTAACCAGTTCGGCCTTGTTACTGAAGATATGCAGTGGATTCACACTGAGCCTGAAAAAGCGGAAACAGACTCTCCGTTCAAAACAACCATCGCACATGGTTTTTTAACTTTATCTCTGCTTCCTCGATTGACTGACAGTGTTGACCCTGACAAGTCTCAATTCCCAACAGCGAAGATGGTCGTAAACATTGGTCTTAACCAAGTACGTTTCCCATACCCTGTTAAATCGGGCAGTAATGTTCGTGCTAAAAGTACGCTAACAAAAGTAACGCCAATTAAGAAAGGCCTAGAGATTGAACGCGAAATTCGCGTCGAAATCGAAGGTATTCGTCGTCCTGGCGCTGTGATCGTTTCAGTGATTCAACTTCACTTCTAAACGAACCATATAGATTCCAAAAAAAAAGAGAGAGCTTAATGCTCTCTCTTTTTTTTCATAAGATAAAACTCACTCACTTATTTAATGCGAGTGTAGCCGTACTCTTCGATAAGGTCTTGCCCTTGCTTTGACTTCACGAACTTGATGAAGTCTTTGCTCTCGTCAGAAACTGAGTCTGTCTTGTGCAGCAACAAGAATGGGCGAGCCAATTCATAGCTGTGGTTAGCAATGTTCTTAGATGTTGGCTCTACGCCTTCAAATGTAATTGCTTTAATCGAACGGTCGATTGAACCAACAGAGATAAAACCAATCGCGTGTGGGTTATGGTTAACAATCGTTTTAACCATGCTGTTGCTGTTTACAACCAAGTTATTTGGGTTGATGTCAGACACTAGACGGTCATTAATGATCTTCGTTAAACCAAGCAAGCTTTCGAAGCTATAGCGTGAGCCAGAAGACGCTTCGCGAGTGACAACTGCGATAGGCTGATCTGCGCCACCCACAGCTTTCCAGTTCGTGATTTTGCCTTTGTAGATATCGAACAGCTGCTCACGTGTAACGTTGCTTACAGCGTTTGAGCGGTTAGTTACTACAGCTAGGCCGTCAAAGGCAATTGGAAATACCTTCAACTTCTCGTCTTGTTCGCGGTCGGTTAAATAACGCGAGCTCATACCGATGTCAGAGACACCTTTATTAACCATGGTAATACCTGCTGTAGAACCAATGCCCTGAACCGCAATATAGTTATCAGGGTGAGTCTTGTTGTACTCCTCAGCTAATACATCCATCACTCGTGATACTGAAGTGGAGCCCGAAATAGTGGTTTCTTGTGCTAAAGCAGCATGAGAAGACAGGGCTAAGGATAAAAGAGAGGCAAGCGCGACTCGTAACATAAACAACTCCTAGTTAATAACATTTGTCGCATATGATAGGTCGGTTATATGACACTTTTGTGAAATTCCATACTCTCGATGTATAGCTGTTCGCTTGATGAGTCGTAGCTTTCTGGGTTTCCGAAAGCAAGATTCGTTTCTGGGAGCAGGGCCGGTATTTTGATTACGCTTGTTCGCTAAAATGTTTGTTGAGTCCTAAGCTAAGTAGAGGAATTCACTACTTAGAAGTTTCTATGAAGTTACAAGGGGTGTTATGTCCGTCATTCATATCGAGCTGAATCGTCTTTTAATTGGGGCCGAGAGGCTCTGTACATCTCGAAATCGAAGTTTACCTGTCGAGCTAGGCAAATCCCTATATGAAGAGTGTGAGGGTGGTGTGCTGTTTTCTCAGGCGCATTATCTACTCGACTCATCTCACAGTGATTATACAAACGAGATCGTCTGCGTGACTTTTGATGAGTCGCTGTCTTGTTGGTTAGTGATGGTGCCGCTTGAAGGGGATGTCGAAACCGACTCTGTGAATTGGGGGCCGTATCCGTACCTTCCTAAATCGAAGGATCTTGATGCTATTTTGGCGGAAATAGAAAAAGACCCTAAATCGTACTTCTGGTCATAGTCACTCTGTTTTCACGTTTGCTGGTGGCCTGCTCGCAAAGCTGAATCAATGAGTATCAAAACTCAACCACTGAATCCCAAAGCCAAATCATCTCATCCCACACCCAAGTGGCTTAATATTGAAGCCACTTGGTTTACACCAGTTCCCAACTAAGACGTCCACATCAATCTATCGCTTTGTTTCTTTAAACTTGCGGCTTTACGCTCTGCAGTTGTGCTTGTGCCACTAGCGATCGGAAGTCTTTTGGTGTTTTTCCGTGATACGTTTTAAAGGCCGTGCTGAAGTGAGCGGCACTTTTAAAGCCTGACTCATACGCGATTTGAGTGATCGACTTATCCGATGTTCTTAGCTGAGTGGCTGCATGAGCAATACGTTTTATCTTTAATAAGTTTGAGAACGACAGATCTTCAGCCGATAAGCGACGTTTAAGTGTAGCCGGTGACATTCCCATGTAACTGGCGAGCGTATCCAAAGAGATATTGTTTTCAATGTTTTGCTCGATGTAATGAATGACTCTTTGGGTCACGGTTAACCTTGAAGCTCGAGCAATAATAGCCAATAGAGCTGGGTACTGTTCCACCATCAAAGACAGCAAACTTAAGCCTAATTGAGTGAGTGCGTAGTCATTCTGAGAAGAAGAGTTGGCCAGTGACATGATGAGATCTTTCAACTGACAGAGCTCAGTATCCGTTTGATTGAACTTAATGTACTTGTCTGGGATTCGAGCGGACTCTAAATCGCTGAACTGATTAATGAACTTTTGAAAGATAGCCAAATCAAAATCTAAGCAGGTTGCGCTGAATTCGCCATTTTCAGTGTTAACCGTGATGTCTTTAATCTGACCAGAATTGTAAAGGGTGAAATCTCCCGCTTGCAACGAGGCTTGAGTACCATTGGGCAACACAAAAGAAATGCTGCCTTTCGACACTATAAAGATACCGTTTTTAGAGGCAGGATAACGTTCTCGTCTCCTGGGAATGAAGTTTCTGAACTGAGTAACTGTGATTGATGACATAGTGAGCTTCTTTGACGTTGTAAATTGATTGCTTATTGATTGTTTTTTTTAAGTATTGTTTAAGCATGAGACATTTACAAAAAAGGCGCTAATAATTAGCGCCTTTAGAAGTGAACCTTTGAAGCTTTTGACCTTGATAGCTTTGACCTTGAAAGCCGTAACCTTGAAAGCTGTAGCTGTTAAAGCCTTTAAGCTTCGGTTTCGTTTGTCGTTTCAGGCTCGCTAGGCAAGTCCGCAAATACTTGAGTAGGTTTTGCTACTAAGTTACGGTTTTCCTGATTAACTTCAGAGAGAACTACTTCTAAAACGTCTCCCAGTTTGTATACCATTTCTTTATCGATAGATACAGTACCCATATCACCGTTGCACTCTATTCTTTCTTTATTATTAAGAATGAGAGATCCAGGGATAAATGCAGCAGCACCATTTTCAAGTAAACGTACACGCATACCTGCACGGTTAATATCGAAAATCTCAGCTTGGAAACGAGTTTCTTCTGCTGGAGCATTGGCTAGAGTGCGAGCATACAACCAATCGCCAACATTACGCTCAGCCATGCCGTGGTGACGGCGGTGCAGGGCAAGTTCATCACCGATAGTTTCATCTGGTGTTTGAATTGGCGCTTTACCTAAGATGTGTGCTTTAAGCATACGGTGGTTAATCATGTCGCCATATTTACGAATTGGAGAAGTCCAAGTTGCGTAAATATCTAATCCCATCGCGTAGTGCGGTGCAGGCTCATTGCTGATCTCGCTATACGCTTGGAATTTACGAATACGGTTGTCGTAGTAGCTGTTATCTAAAGAACCTAACCAACGACGTAGAGTAGCAAAACCTTCTAGAGAAATGATTTGCTCTTCAGTGAACGGCGTTTCCGCTTGCGGGTTTACCAGTTCAAGAACGTCGGAGATTTTCTCAGCCTTGAAACCAGAATGGCAGTTAAACACACCTTGGTTGAAGCTCTCTTTTAGTACTCGGCCCGCACAGATGTTCGCGCTGATCATTGATTCTTCAACTAGCTTGTTTGCGCTACGACGCATGTCAGCGTGGATAGCGACAACATCGTTATCTTCGCTCAGTTCAAAGCGGTAGTCAGGGCGATCTGGGAACACAACAGCGTTTGCTGAGCGCCATGCTGAACGTGCTTGAGCAAATTGGTGAAGATCAGAAACAATTGCAGCAATCTCTTCTGATGGTTGCCATTTCTCTGATGCACCTGTTTCTAGCCAGTCTGATACGTTGTCGTAAGCAAGACGAGCATGAGATTTGATGTTTGCAGCGAAGAAGTTAATGTCATCACCGATAACGCCATCTTTAGATACCGTTACTGTGCAGCAAAGTGCAGGACGAACTTCGTTCTCGATCAGTGAACATAGGTTGTCAGCAAGATCACGAGGCAACATTGGGATGTTGCGACCAGGAAGGTAGATAGTGAAACCGCGCTCGCGTGCCACTTTATCCATCGCATCATCTGGAGAGATGTAAGCCGTTGGATCAGCAATTGCGATAGTCAGTTCAAAATCACCGTTCTCTTTCTTCTTCGCGTAAAGCGCGTCATCCATATCTTTTGTGCTTTCGCCATCGATAGTCACAAAAGGGACGTGCGTCATGTCTACACGTTCAAGATCGGCGTCATCGTTGATTAGCCAGTTGTCGATGCCTTCAGGCTCACTGTTTGGTAGATCGTTTTGTGCCAGCGTTACCCACCAAGGTGCAATCTTGTCGTCAGCGTCTGTGATTTTCTCAGAGATCTGAGCCAAGAATCCGTTGTCACCTTTTAATGGGTGTTGAACGATATGAGCAACAACCCAGTCACCTTCTTTAAGCGTTTCAGGGTTTAGACCCTTCATTGCTTTCGCTTTAAGTTGCAGTTTTTTGAGCTGCGGCTGATCAGGAACAACGTTCAATCGGCCTTTGAAAAGCTTAACTCGTGCAATAAAGCGAGTAAGACCTTGTTCAACCAATTCCTCAGGCTCTGCTACTTCGCGCTCTTTCTCTGTGCGAATGATGGCAATCACCTTGTCACCGTGCACACATTTCTTCATGTACGGAGGCGGGATAAAGAAGCTTGTTTTGCTATCAACTTCGAGAAAACCAAAACCTTTTTCAGTGGCTTTGATGGTACCTTCCTTTTTAGGGAGGGTTTCTTGGATTTGCTGCTTGAGCTGAGCGAGTAGAGGATTATCTTGAAACATTTTGACTTTTATCTATCGAGGACAATTGAGCACACTATAATCATTGCGAGGCTTGATTACTACTTAAAGGCGAAGTGAGCGTTAATTAATTGCCCTCTTATTTAACTAGGTCAATTTGCTAGGAGATGGGTGCTGTGACGAGATATTCATCAAGTTTTGACGATATGATAACCAGTATTGATGTAAAAGCGAAAAATATGTGATGTATTTCAATTTTTTCTGGATTTTTTTATGCATTTAGGGAATAATCCGCCTCCCTTAGACGTCCCTAATGGCTTGAAGTGTTTTATTACTGCTTCGTAACTCTGAATGGAATCAGTATCTGATTGGATCAGTATTGGAATTGATAGAGCTCCCGGGACCTTTTGTTTACTTATATATAGTGGGATCCCAATGTCCGAATCTGTAATTCAATTTAATGAATTAGCCCTAAACGATAACATTCTTTCAGCTCTTGATAGCATGGGTTTCGTTTCTCCGACTCCAATCCAAGCAGCAGCTATTCCTCTTCTTCTTGAAGGCCGTGACGCACTAGGTAAAGCACAGACTGGTACTGGTAAAACAGCAGCATTCTCTCTGCCTTTACTTAACAAAATCAACCTGAACCAACACAAACCACAAGCAATCATCATGGCTCCTACTCGTGAGCTAGCGATTCAAGTTGCTGCGGAAATCAAAAACCTTGGCCGTGATATCAAAGGTCTTAAAGTTATTGAAATCTACGGTGGTGCTTCAATTGTTGACCAAATGCGTGCTCTAAGCCGCGGTGCTCACATTGTTGTTGGTACTCCAGGTCGTGTTAAAGACTTACTAACTCGTGACCGTCTACACCTAGATGAAGCACACACATTTGTTCTTGATGAAGCAGATGAAATGCTGAAAATGGGCTTCGTAGATGACGTTACTTGGATCCTAGAGCAAGCTCCAGAATCTGCACAACGTGTACTTTTCTCTGCAACTATGCCTCCAATGGTTAAGACTATTGTTGACCGTTACCTACGTAACCCGGCTAAAGTTGACGTTGCTGGTACTAACCACACAGTTGATAAAGTAGCGCAGAACTTCTGGGTTGTTAAAGGCGTAGAAAAAGACGAAGCAATGTCTCGTCTTCTAGAAACTGAAGAAACTGACGCGTCAATCGTATTCGTACGTACTCGTCAAGACACTGAGCGTCTAGCTGATTGGCTATCTGCACGTGGCTTCAAAGCTGCTGCACTGCACGGTGATATTCCTCAGTCTCTACGTGAGCGTACTGTTGATCACATCAAACAAGGTGTGATCGACATCCTAGTTGCAACTGACGTTGTAGCTCGTGGTCTTGATGTTCCACGTATCACTCACGTATTCAACTACGACATCCCATTCGATGTTGAATCTTACATCCACCGTATTGGTCGTACTGGCCGTGCTGGACGTAAAGGTAAAGCGATCCTACTAGTTCGCACTAACCAAATTCGCATGCTTCGCACAATCGAGCGCGTAACTAAGTCTCAAATGGAAGAAATTCAACTTCCTCTACGTGACCAAGTTGCTGCTGCACGTGTTGCTAAGCTTGGCGCTGAACTTGAAACTGAGAAAGAAAGCAAAGCACTAGAAAACTTTGCAGGTCTTATCTCTACTCTTCAAGAGTCTCTAGAAGTTGATGCTGCTACTCTAGCTGCAATGCTTCTTAAGCGTCAGCAAGGTAAGAGCCCACTATTCTACGTTGGCGAAGACCCAATGATCGCTGCTATTGAGCGTGATAAGAACCGTCGCAAAGAGCGTCGTGAAGATCGTGACAACGGCCGTGACGGTGGTGGTCGCAACTTCAATACTCAAGATTGGGATACTTACCAACTACAAGTTGGCCGTGAGCAAGGCGTTCAGGTTAAAGACATCGTTGGCGCACTAGCAAACGAACTTGGCCTAACTAAAGGTTCTATCGGTGCTATCAAGCTAGACCAAGGTTCTACTTACGTTCAACTGCCAAAAGCAATGAACTCTGAAACTGCTGGTAAGCTAAGCAAACTTCGCATTCGTCAAAAAGAAGCTGGCGCTGTAGTTGTTGATTTCAATGACTTCCGTGAGCCTCGTCGTGGCGGCGGCGGTCGTGATGGCAACCGTGGTGGCAACCGTGGCGGTCGTGATGGTGGCGGCTACCGTGGTAACCGTGAAGGCGGCAACCGCGAAGGTGGTAACCGTGAAGGCGGTCGTGGTGGATACCGTGGCAACCGTGATGGTGCTCGCGATGGTAACTCTGCTGGCGGACGTGATGGCGAACGTCGTTTCGACCGTAACCGTGGTGGCGATCACCGTGGTAACTTCCGTGGCGAACGTGGCCATGGTAACGGCAATGGCGGTGGTAACCGTGGTCGTCGTCCAGAGCGCAACGAAGGTTAATCAACCTGTCGCTTAGACGCTTTAGGTCTAGACACTGAATTTAAAAGCCGAGCGTAATGCTCGGCTTTTTTGTGCCTGCTATTTGAACTTAAGCTTTGGTTAGCTCGATATTCGTAGCTAACTTACTTTAATCAAGCTTCGTTCCTGTAACTATGCTTCGTCCATGAAACTAAGCATCGCGCCTAGAACGAATGTTAGTGCCAAAACTTAGCTGTATCGCGTTCTAAGCCTATACCAAAACATTCTAAAACAAAGAGTGAAGGCTATCTAAGCGTCGTTACAGTGCATCTATTCGTAGAGTTGTGCTCGAAGGCAATCAAAATAAGATCAGATCACTATTCTCAACTTCAGTGAGCTTTTTGATGCAAACACTGAGCAATTGAGAAATCGAGCAAAAAGTTATCGGTAATGATAAGCAGACGAAAGGGAAGGGTGGTTGTTTTTCAAGCGGATCACCTGCATTTGTTCGAGTCGCTTTAATTAACTGAATCAAGTTAAAAATAACGTGAGCACTCGTTTGCGTCACCTGTTCATTAATTTTCTTATTCAACTATTTTTTAATTCCGCTCTCGAAATAAATAATTTAATGACCAAGATCAACTTAATTGTGTTCATTTAGTGATTTTTTCAAAACAAAAGTTGAAAGATTCAAAAATTATTGAATAATGGACTTAACTAAAATTGAAGTAAACACTTCATCCAATTCGTACTGAAACAGGATCCATATCCAATGTCTAATTCGTTTGTTCTGGTTATTAACTCGGGTAGTTCATCCCTAAAATTTGCTGTAATCGATTCTGTTTCTGGTGAAGCAGTATTAAGTGGCCTAGGGGAGTGTTTTGGTCTTGAAGATGCTCGTATGAGCTGGAAATTCCAAGGCGAGAAAACTGAAATTGCCATTCAAGGTGAAGATAACCACCACAAAATTGCCATTGGCAAATTGGTTGGCCTGATGGAAGACCTAGGCTTCACGGCTGATATCGTGGCTATCGGTCACCGTATCGTACACGGCGGTGAGAAGTTCACTCAAACGGTTCGCATTACTGAAGAAGTAACGAACGAAATTGAAAGCCTATCTGACCTAGCTCCACTTCATAACCCAGCAGGTGCTATCGGTATCCGTGCTGCAATTGAAGCTTTCCCTTCTCTACCTCAGTTCGCTGTATTTGATACTGCTTTCCACCAAACAATGCCTCAACGTGCATTCACTGGTGCAATCGCAAAAGAGCTATACACAGACTTCGGCGTACGTCGTTACGGTTTCCACGGCACTAGCCACTACTTCGTTAGCCGTGAAGCTGCGAAGATGGTTAACAAGCCAATCGAAAAATCGAGCTTCATCTCTGTTCACCTAGGTAACGGCGCATCTGTATGTGCTATTAAAGATGGTAACAGTGTTGATACTTCTATGGGCTTCACACCACTTTCAGGCCTAATGATGGGCACACGTTGTGGTGACCTAGACCCAGGCATCATCGAATACCTACTTAAGAAAGGCTGGTCACAAGAGCAAGTATTTAACTCTCTAAACAAGGAGTCTGGCTTCCTTGGCGTGTCTGGTCTTACGAGCGATGCTCGTGGCATCTTAGAAGCAATGGAAGAGGGCCACGAAGGCGCTAAGCTTGCGTTTGAGGTGTTTACTTACCGCGTAGCGAAATACGTTGCTTCTTACCTTGCAACGCTAGATTCTTTAGACGGCATCATCTTCACTGGTGGTATCGGTGAGAACTCTCTACCAATTCGTCGTGAAATCCTAAACAACCTTAAGATTCTAGGTTTCGTTGAAGATGTAGCAGGTAACGAATCTGCTCGCTTTGGTGCTGAAGGCATCATCGGTAAGTCTGAAATGCTAAACGCATTAGCAATGGTTATCCCAACCAATGAAGAATTCGTGATTGCTCAACAGTCGGTAGAACTACTGTAATTTACTTTAAAAACAGATAGTTAAAAGCGAGCTTAGTGCTCGCTTTTTTGATCTTATATGTTGGATAGACCATCGCAAAGCACGCGAATGCCGAGCACTCATCGCTCCCTACATTGACTGCTGCAATTCACTTTTTAGCTCCAAACTAGTGAGGTTAGTGTTGGCTTGTTTATGCCCCAAAAACGCCTAGAATTGAACTTGCAAGGTTTCAGATACAAAAAGTAATAGATGCGACGATCTAGCCCCATCGCCCTCAATGAAATTAAGACTATTGCTTGAATGTAGTGCGCCACTGAATCGGCGATACATGAAAAGCCGATTTGAAGTGCTTTCTGAATACGCTGTCAGAACCAAAACCCGCTTTCTCTGCAACTTGAGGAACAGATAACTTAGTGGTTTCTAGTAGGCGTTGGCTGAGCACCAAGCGTTTATTTTGCAACCATTCACCAAATGTACAGCCATAGGTAGCTTTAAACTGGCGTGTGAAGGTTCTTTTGCTCATCGCACAGCGCTCAGCGACTGCATCTAGTGAGTGAGGCAGATGGACGTTTTGTTCGACATGCTCAATCACAAGGCTAATACTTGTCTCTGTAAGAGGTTTTATGTTGACTGGTGCTGGTATGTATTGCTGCTGTCCACCAGTACGAGATGGCGCAGTCACCATCTTACGTGCGAGATCATTCGCAAGCTCACTACCACACAAACGGCGCACTATATGTAGACAACAATCGAGTGAAGCAGCTACTCCAGCAGAGGTAATGATAGTCTCATGTTCAACAAATAGAGGGTTTTGGTCAAAATCCACCTTAGGAAATTGCTGCTGAAATTGTTCGGAAAACGCCCAATGGCTTGTGGCACGTTTTCCATCGAGAACGCCAGCACATGCAAGTACATAAGACCCGAGGCAGAGTCCTACTAGTAGCTTACCTTTCCCATGATGCTCTATTAGCGCCTCTATAAGTCGCTCACTTGGCTCTGGCAGGTCATTTGGCCAGCTTGGAACAATCACAATATCCGCCTCTTTAATAGCGCTCAAATCTCTATCGATCACCACACCAAATCCAGAGCTTGTTTCAAACTGCAAGCTGTTTTCGCAACAGATCCTCAAGTCAAACCGAACCGGCTGGCCGAAAAAGATATCTTGAAACACCAGACAAGGCACAGAGAGATGAAAAGCACTGATGCCTTCAAAGGCTACCATCGTAATTTTAATTAGCTCGGTTGATTTGTTCACAAGTGTCTCGATTTGCGCGAATGTTGACTTTCAAGACAGTATCACAAGAAACTAGAAAGAAGCATACTAAATCTCATAGAGAACATGGCTTGTTAGTGAGTTTAGAGAGGCATTATGAAGATCCACCACCTACGTAGCGCAACATTTATTATTGAATCTGGCGAAAAATTTATCCTTATTGATCCTATGTTGGGGAAAAAAGGCTCTATGCCTCCGTTTTCAGTCATTAAGGCTAAGGCCGCGAAAAATCCAACCGTTGAGATGCCAAGTAATGCCGATGAGCTACTAAACAAGGTTACTCATACCTTAATTACTCACAGTCAAACACTTGGTATCAAGGCATTACAACATGGAGATCACCTAGATCCGGCAGGTGAGACGTTTTTAACAAGTCGTAATATCCCAGTTGCGACACCAGCCAAAGATAAGGCTTACCTAGAAAAATATGACTTAACGGTAAATTGGGGAATTGAAGACTGGCAAACTATCGACTTTCTAGACGGAAAGCTCACCGCGGTTCCGGCTTTGCACGGCCATGGATGGATTCACAAGGTAATGGCTAATGGTGTTGGATTTTTCTTGGAGCTCCCCAATGAGCCTTCTATTTACATTAGCGGTGATACAGTTCTAACCGATGATGTAAAACGAGCGTTGACTGAGTTGAAACCTGATATCACAGTAGTCGCGGCAGGTCGTGCTCGTATGGACGTTGGTCAACCGTTATTGATGTCTATTGATGAGGTCATGGAGTTTATTCGCCTTTCCCCTAATAAGGTGGTTGCGAACCATATGGAGGCACTCAATCACTGTGCAGTGACTCGACCAATTCTTAAAGAAGCAATTGATAAAAACGGTTTGTCAGATAAAGTCCTTATTCCTGCTGATGGTGAGACCTTGGAGTTTTAGATACCTGAACTAATCCGGTGACTCCCGATTTAAGTAAATAGTCTAAATGATTTCTGTCCAGAGATGTGTTATGCCGCCATGCTTTGGGACAAGAACGCCTCAGTGCTATGACTCTAAAACGCGTGTGCCTCAAAATCCGGCAGAGTTAAACCCATACATATCCTGTTCCAGTTTTTCACCAGATTATTTAGTCGTGAAGATCTCGATACGATTGAAATTAATGTGAGGCGGATGATATAAATGTAATCTTTAAATGCAAGAATTAATAAATTTAGATATGGTACAAATGGATAACTTTCCCACCGTAGGACTTAAAACCTCGTTACCCATAAGCATATTGGCACTTGCCTTATATTACTTATGGGGCGACATGGGTTTTAATGATCTTCGAGGCCTTTTTTGGGTGGTGGCGTTTGTGATGATGCTTACTTTAAAGAAGAGTGAAAATAGCCTCTTTTCAGTAACTCCACAAGTTTCCTCTTTTACTCATCATGTATTCCCAATTACTGTGCTAGCGATTGGCGTGGCTTGTATCACGTTGTTCTATATGGAATTTATCCGGCAATATGTCACGGGACAAGAAGTCGACTATATCGTAGGATTTCTCGTTAGTGGTGAACTGGAAGTAAGCGAGAAACTAAATTATCTTTTCGAAACCGTTATATTAGCTCCGTTATCAGAGGAGTTTTTCTTCAGGTTTATCTTGCTAAGTAGCATATGCTTACTTTTGAGAAACAAGTTTGTAGGCGTAATTTTATCGTCACTCTTATTCGCCTACGGCCATGAAGACCCTGTCGTTGCTTTTTCTCTAGGTATCACTGCATCAATAGTTCTACTGAAATACATGAGTATATATAGCGCTATAATTTTTCATACGATTTATAATTTGTGGATATATACAGTGGAAGTTTTTATCGTACCCGCATTTTTCTTTAATGATTGGGACTTTGCACCAAGTGGGAACATCGGAACAATCGTTTCTATAATGGCATTAGCTGTATCTTTTTTGGCACTATTGATTATTAAACGCAAGGAAAAATCAATACAATAAGGTTTTAGCAACCGCTTCATCACTATATGGACTGAGGCAATAATCAATGAAATCAACACACTTATCAACACCTCGATAGTAAAGTTGCTGACACACTTTTGTCCAAACCCGTGTTAATAGGTGCGATTATAATAGCTTGCCAACCAACGAAGAATTCGTGATTGCTCAACAGTCGGTAGAACTTCTGTAATCTGAACTGAAGTCTAAGCAAGAAAAAGACAATCAAAAGCGAGCCCAAGTGGCTCGCTTTTTGTGTCTAGTAAAGATGCGTCTGAATGTTTTAACAGGGGGATAGCCTACAAGGCGATCGTGAAACAGTTTTAGAACAGAGCTTAAATTGCGACTCATCGGGTGCTCTGGAAGCGCTAAGGTTATTTAGTCCCTGAGCGGTAGTTTGGATCTGTCCAGCATCGAGGTAACTCTTCCCCTGACATAAACATCAGTTCGGACTTTTTAAACATCTCAGGGTCTTGCTGTTCTTCGCCTGCTTGAAACCGACCTTCGATACTGTCTTGAAATAAGTTGGTTAATTTGGTCATTTCAGTTACATCAACGAGGTCACCGGTTTTTTCTCTTTTAGAAACATTTTTTTGCCCTCAATCTAATCGGTCACCCCTAATTATAATTGCTATTTGGAAAATGAGAGTCTTTTCAATTCCGGCACTTCTTGACTAAGCAGACCCCAGAGCTACGCTTATGATCATCGACAACCCAATCGATGAACAAGCTTATCCTCAACAAATAAATGGAGTCGCGATGTCATCTGCCCATATTGCAAACAATCTCAGTGAACTGATTGGCGATACCGATCTTGTTAGAATCAACAGTCTTTCAGATATATCAGGTTGTGAAATTCTTATTAAGTGCGAACACCAGAACCCGGGTGGTTCGATTAAAGATAGAGCGGCACTTCAGTTGGTTATGGATGCAATAGAAGCCGGTAAGCTTAAGCCGGGAATGACAATCGTTGAAGGTACTGCTGGTAATACGGGAATAGGACTTGCTCTGGTCGCTAAATCCCTTGGTTACAAAATGTTGGTGGTGATGCCAAAAGGGCAGGCACAAGAGAAAGAGCGCATGATCTCGCTTTATAATGCTGAACTGTTATTGGTCGACCCTTGTCCTTTTGCAAACCCTGAACATTTTTACCACACGGCTAAGCGGATTGGTGTCGAAAATGAGAGTTATTGGTGGGCAGATCAGTTTGAAAATCTCAGTAATTATCGAGCGCACTATTTAAATACTGGACCTGAGATCTGGCAGCAAACACAGGGGAATATTGATGCTCTAGTTTCAGTGGTGGGGACGGGTGGAACCATTGCCGGAAACTCACACTATCTATCTGAGCAGCAACCCAATCTCGAAACTTGGTTAGTTGACCCAAATGGGTCCGGCATTTATTCGTTTCTACGTAATGGACACTATCAATCAACGGGAAGTTCGTTCACGGAAGGCATAGGGATCATGCGAACGGTTGAAAATTTCAGGCAGGCAAAAATCAATCGTGCAATCACGCTTCCCGATCAGGATTTGGTGACGATATCCCGCCTTGTTGCGGAACATGACGGTATTCTTCTAGGAAGCAGTTCGTCGTTGAACGTAGCAGGTGCGCTATACGCTGCGGCTAGAATGGGGAAAGGGAAAACCATCGTTACATTTAGCTGTGACCTTGCTGAGCGCTCGTATTCGAAGCTGCACAACGAAACGTTTCTGAAAGAAAAAGAGATACAGCTTAATAAAGAAAACCTCTCTCAACTATGGGCTCGTTATCAAGCCGAAGATGGCAGCATGGTCGTCAACGTATAGTCGCTTTAAGTTAGTAACAGCCAGTGGTCTGCCAGCTCTTTCGTTAGCGCTGAACATCCGGTTAGAGCTAAACATCCGTTAGCACCAAATCCGGCACTATTGCTTGTTATTAGGGTAGTGAATCACATTATGAAATACGGCGTTTCCTTCACCGATATTTTTGTAGGCATGGGTCTGGTTGGCATTGAAGCGAACGGCTTGTCCTGCGCGTAACGTATGCCACTCATCATCAAACATCACGGCCATCTCTCCTGAAATGCATAAGATGTGCTCAGTGACGCCTGCGTTATGTGGGGCGGATTCATGCTGGTAATCGGGTGCTAGGGTGAGTTCGAATATTTCAAATCCTAGTGCTTCCTCAAAAGGAAACAACAAACTGACGAAAAAGCCAATGTTGTATTCCTCATGTCTTAGTTCGTTTGCATCTCTGAATAAACTCGTCAGTTCACTGTTTGGGCTAGCCGCGATAAAGCTCGAAAGTGACACCTCAAATCCAGAAGCTATCTGCCAGAGCTTAGCGACTGTCGGGCTGGATTCTCCACGTTCAATTTGTCCTAACATTGCTTTACTCACGCCTGTTGCTTTCGCTGTTTTGTCTAAGCTCCAGCCTTTTTCTTGGCGAAGGCGTTTCAAGTTAACGCCGACTTTAATTTCTGTTTGCATATTTTCTCTACAAGTTTTTCAAAAATTAGTTGTGCGTTATAGCGCACGGGTGCTAAGTTCAGTCTATGGACGTTATAACGCACACAGGAATAAATTAACATGACTAAGCTAAAATTTTCTCACGTCAGTACCGGCTTTATCGCTGTTTTCATTGGTTATGCGAGCGCCGCGGCGATTATTTTCCAAGCGGCAATGAGTGCTGGAGCAACCGAAGAACAAGTGGCGTCATGGTTTTGGGCGTTGGGGGTTGGCATGGGCGTAACCACAATACTGCTCTCGTTTCATTACAAGAAGCCTGTGGTTACAGCGTGGTCGACGCCTGGAGCGGCGTTGTTAATCACATCTCTTGAAGGGCTGACAATGAATCAGGCAGTAGCCGTGTTTTTGTTCAGTTCGATGTTGATCACGTTGGTTGGATTGGTGGGGATATTTGAGAAAGTCCTAAAACAGATCCCAACATCGATTGCCTCAGCGATGCTCGCGGGGATTCTATTGCAATTCGGTTTGGGTTTGTTCACGTCGCTAATGGAAGAGGCACAAGTCGTAGCGGTCATGCTCGCTGTATTTATTCTGGCGAAAGCGCGGTTAGGAAATTTACTGATCCCAAGCATTTTCATCATCGCATTGGTCATGTGTGTGGGTTTTGGCAAACTCGATGTTAGTCAGGTGACTATGGGATTAACGACCCCAGTGTTCATTTCGCCCGATTTTGAGTTCTTTTCGTTGTTTAGTGTTGGTATCCCATTGTTTATAGTGACGATGGCTTCACAGAACTTACCGGGATTTGCGGTTCTAAAAGCGAATGGATACCAAGTTGATTCATCGAAGATCATTACCACCACCGGGGTAACAGGTTTGATCTTCGCACCGTTTGGTGGCTTTGCGTATAACCTTGCAGCGATTACGGGCGCTATTTGTATGGGCCCGAATGCGGATAGTAACCCCAAGACACGTTATATGGCTGGGATCTGTATGGGCGGGTTTTACTTGTTAGCTGGTGTGATGGGGATGTCATTTGTGTCGCTGTTTAGCGCCGTACCCTCCGAGATTGTCATTGCGGTTGCTGGCTTAGCGGTGATGCCCACCTTGATGAATTGCCTTGCGGTATCAATGGCAGACAGTCACTACAGAGAACCCGCACTGCTTACTTTCTTATTCACCGCTTCTGGCACCAATTTACTGGGAATCGGTAGCGCATTTTGGGGTTTGTGCATCGGGTTGTTTTGTTGCTGGTTACATAATTACAAAGCTAAGTCGCGTGGAGCAAACAAGACTTCGCAAACTTCGTCGTAATCAAGCTACCCAAGATTAGGATCAGGTTCGCTGTAAATTAGAAACATCAGCAAGTTGTTTGAGTAGTAAGCCCAGTCATACTCGTGACTGGGCTTGCTTACAAAGGAATAAAGCTACTTAACTTCGTATCTCAGTAGCACTTCATTATCGAGAACGACATTTGTCGACCAGATAAAGCTTGCGCCAGCACCACTGAATTTTTCGATAAAGTTCATGTACGCTTTTTTATTGTTCACGCCAATATCGTCTTCTGAATATACCGATGCTAGAGGCCAAGATGTTGAATCGAACTCTTGGTTCATCCAGTTGGTTGGTGTTTCCCAATGAGCGGCGTAGGCATCTTGACCGTGGTCAGTTCCTTCCGTGGTGCAGCTTTCAGAAAGACGCTTCCCGTCCACTTCACTCAAACAAGTCAGGTCATAAATCGGTGAGGTATAAAAGGTTTGTGCTTGCCAGTCTGGACCTGTCACGGTTCCGTCACTAAAGCTCGCGATAAAGCCACCATCACCAGCGTGGTATGCCTTTCCGCGGTTATCTTCGCTGCCAAGACCTAGGTTTTCTTCCCAATCAATCACTTTCACCGCAATCGTGTAAGGCTTCTTCACCTTAAATTTGACGATGTTTGAGTTAAACGGTGTGAAAGGAACGGTGTCTACCGCGATTAACTTGCCGTTGATATAAAGTTCGAAATAGTTATCGGCAAAAATATAACCTGTTATTTCCTCACCGTCTTGATCCACAACAGCTACCGGTACAGAGCTTTGATCGACTTCGGCTAGGCTGCTTGGCGTGGTGTTTGAGCACTCTTCATAAAGATCAAAGGCTTTCGGCCCTGTCGCAAAGTTGTTCTTGGCTGGAACCGTCCAAACCTTTCCTTCTGAGTCCATAATTTCCCCGACGCCCGCCACTCGGCTACGTCCGTTTGCACACTCAAAGAGATTCGATTCAACAGTGGTCGCCACACCTTGAGTAATACTCGCTGAGCCTTGGTAATCACTGATGTTGCTGACCGAAGGCGTATCTGATGATGGTGAGCAGCCTGTAGCGAGCAAAGCAACCGATGAAAGGGCAAGGGCTTGATATTTTTTGATGATCATTGATTGGGTATCCTAAATGGGTGATTTAAATAAGCGTGGTTCAAAATAAGCCAAGTGCAAGTAAGTTAATTGAAAACAAAGCTATTTCAAACAAATCCGAGCTAAGTAGCTAAGTAGCTAAGTAGCTAAGTAGTTAAGTAAGCCGTGAACTCATAGCTGATAGCTGGAACGACGAAACTAAGCAAGAGCCAAAGCAATTGTGAGGTACCACGCTTATTATTTGATGAGGCATATATTACCCGTACAAATGTAAACAAGCGTAAAGCTGAGTAAGCATGCGCAAAACAGCGCTTTTATAGGATGATCACATCAGCTTGCGCGGAGCTTGAAAAAATACTTAGAACGAAGCGGTTTCAGGTTGTGATTGAGATAGTATTTTGCTACAAAACGCGCATAATCTCGCTATACAACATTTAAAGAAGAATTTACCTATGACTACCTTTCAATACTACTTTCACCAACTGCCTTGCTTCGACTGTAAAAAAACGACAGTAAGTACTGATCTTGGTTGGTTAACGCCTGCGATGAAAGACGATGCTATCGCACAAGTGACAGCAACACTTGCCCAAGGCGAGGTCACTCCTGATCTTTCAGCGGACGTGGTTTGTACGAAAGATGAAGCGCGTGAGTATTTACTACTGAACTTCTTCGGTTATTCAGAAGAAGAGCTAGCAAGCGGAATCGAAGCGGATGATGAAAAAGAAGTGGTAGACGAAATCGCAGAGCTAGTAGAAGAAGGTAAAGACACCATCACCTTCGAACATGAGATTGCTCTTCAGTGCTGTGCAGACTGCGATGTTGAAGACGAGTCAAACTAAGCTCTTGTATTAAGAGTATTAAACTAAGTACTCTTATTAAGGTTCATCATGAAGCTATGATGTTCTAATGATGAAAGGCGTTAGCGAATTGAGTTCGCTAACGCCTTTTTTGTCTCTCTGTTTCTTATCTTTAAGCGGCATTCAATCTTAAGATGTTGTGCTTTCTATGATGCCTTGTTTGCTCAGTTGCGAAAGGATCTCAGCGGTCTTCTCTCTGAATAAATCTCTCAGTAGACGCACAGTCGGGGTGATGGATTGACGACTTGGACACACTAACCACAGCTCGGTAGGGGTCGGCTTAAACTCAGGCATGACTTTAACCACTTCGCCTGAAAGCAGATGACGTGACATGTCTAGACAAGATTTTATTGCCACTCCTCTACCCGCGATACACCAACGTCTTACAAGGTCAGCGTCGTTCGAAGCTCGGTTCCCTTTTAGTTTCACTTTATGATCTTGAGTGCCATCGTTGAATATCCACTCGTCTTGCAATATGTCATGAAGTTGGTAGAGCAAACCATTGTGTTGAGTTAAGTCACTCGGGTGTTTTGGTGTTCCCATTTCAGCCAAGTATTCAGGGGCCGCACACAATATTCTGGGTACATCGCAGATTTTAAAGCCATACATGTTGGCATCAGTCGGGGAGCCATAACGCAGCGCCATATCGACGGAATCTCGGTAGAAGTCGATATTGCTATCGCTGATGCTAGTACGAAGCGTCGCCTTTGGGTATTCAAGCAAGAACTCATCTAACCAAGGTGTGATTAGGTTTCGTCCTAGATCAGAAGAAAGCGCGATGCGAATTTCACCGTCAACAATACCAAGCTCTTCTCTCATGTTGAGTTTCGCTTGCTCCAACATTTTTAAGGCTTGTTCACAATCAGGTAAATAGCGTTCGCCTGCTGAAGAGAGCCTTAGGTGGCGCGTGGTTCTTACAAACAATTCCGCCCCCAGAGCCGCTTCAACACGTTTGACGGCAGCGCTTGCGGTAGCCGTACGCATGTCTAGGTTGGTGGCTGCTGCGGTGATACTACGAAACTCCGCCACTTTCAAAATGACCTGTAAGTCTTCAAGAAGCATATTATCTACCTGTATTGAATTATGTTCTAACATGGTGTTGGGATATTTCCCCATCACAATCTGCAGATGGGTTATCTCTGCTTATCGCTTCTAAGTTAGCTTCAAACACTTAATTGTCAAAATTAATTTGATAATAATTCAAATGTGAGGCTGTTTTTCATTAGTAATTTTCTCACTATCATTTCCCATATCGACAACGTAGCGCAGTACACATCGTATGGACGAAGCCTACGATCTAGGGGATAAGATGACTAAGAAAATCATAATGGGTGTAACGGATTTGTCGTTCCACCGTACGACCGCATCATTGGTTGCCAATGTATTGAAAGCCATGGGCTTTGAGGTAGAGCGCATTTTCTCTCCACATCAGGAGAACTTTGAAAAGCTGAAAACAGGCCAAGTGGATATGCTTTCTTCTGCGTGGTTGCCATCAAGTCACGGTATCTACAAAGTGGGCGTTGAAGAAGTTGAGCCGCTTATCGAGCTTGGGCTTCATTATGAACCTTATGCCTTGTGGGGCGTACCAGACTATGTGCCTGAAGCGGCGGTTTCTGAAGTCTCTGATTTATTAAAAGCCGAAGTGGTCGAGAAAATGAACTCGACCATCCAAGGCATCAACCCCGGCGCTGGCATCACACGCTTCTCTATCCAGATGATGAAAGACTATGGCCTGAGCGATGCCGGCTACCAGTTCTTTCCTGGCAGTGAAGACGATTGTTTCAGTGCCTTTGAAAGTGCAGTGGTAAACAAAGAGTGGGTGGTAGTGCCACTGTGGAAACCTCAGTTTTTGCACTATCGTTACGATATTCGTGAGCTCAAAGAGCCAAAAGGCTTACTCGGAATTGTTGATAGAGCGGTACTTCTTTTAAGAGATGACAAGAAGCATCTGTTCAGCGAGCAACAGATTCAGAAGTTGGATTCCCTACGTTTCTCGAACGACATCATCGCAGAGCTGGATTACAAAGTTTGCCGTGAAGGTAAACCACAAGATCAAGTAACACATGATTGGTTGATTGAGAAAGGCCTTATTTAACCTCTAAGCCGTTGGCAATGCAGTTAGATGTCTGCATTACCCAGATAGCGGTAACACCATTATCAAAAAATATTTGAGAATCATTCAAATATTAGGCGGTTTATCTAGAGTGAGAATTGACTAAGATTAACTCGTCTAATTCAAGGAGAAAGCACAATGTCAGTACCATCAAAAATGAAAGCTATCGGATTTACTCAATCACTTGCGATTACAGAGCAACACAGTTTATTTGAGTTTGAAACGAGTCTGCCAGAACTAAAAAATAATGACTTGCTGGTAAAAGTGAGCGCGACTTCTATCAATCCTGCTGACGCTAAAATTCGTATTCGTAATGCCAAAGACAAAACTCTTGAGCAGCCAAAAGTGCTGGGCTATGACGCAGTCGGTGAAGTTGTTGGCAAAGGTGCTGACGTTGAAGGCTTCAAAGTCGGTGACCGTGTGTACTATGCAGGTGACGTAACTCGTATGGGCGCTAATGCCGAATACCAAGCTGTGGACTACCGTATTACCGCTAAAGCGCCGAAGAGCCTTTCTGATGAAGCTGCAGCCGTTATGCCACTAGCAACGCTTACGGCTTGGGAAGCATTGTTTGACCGCTTGCGTGTTCGTCCTGAAGAGAAAAAGTCTATCCTGATCATTGGTGGAGCAGGCGGTGTTGGTTCAATTACGATTCAACTGGCTAAGCAACTGACCAACCTAAATGTTATCGCAACAGCTTCAAGACCCGAAACTGAACAGTGGGTAAGGGATATGGGGGCGGATTATGTGGTGAACCACCGTAACCTTGTCGAGTCTGTGCGAGAGCAAGGCATTCAACATGTCGACTACATTTTCAATGTTGCAGACACAAAAGGGCACTGGGATGC
Source organism: Vibrio sp. 10N.261.52.C11 (assembly GCF_041471405.1). Lineage (NCBI taxonomy): Bacteria > Pseudomonadati > Pseudomonadota > Gammaproteobacteria > Vibrionales > Vibrionaceae > Vibrio > Vibrio sp. 10N.261.52.C11. The sequence continues at coordinate 29,193 of NZ_JBFROI010000030.1, read as the reverse complement.
GATGGTTGAATTGATCGCACCGCAAGGCATGATCAGTTCGATTGTTGAATTTGATGGTGGCATTGACTTGTCAGCGCTGCAAGGCAAATCAGCAGGCTTTGTTTGGGAGCTGATGTTTACACGTTCACTGTTTAACACCGAAGATATCCAGAAGCAGCAAGACATCCTATTCCAAGCCGCGAATCTGATTGATGCGGGCCGTATTAAATCGACGCTAACCTCGACCCTAAATGGCTTTAGTGTGGAAACACTTAAAGATGCACACCAACGTATTGAAAGCAGTGCCTCGATTGGTAAAACAGCTATCAAATACTAATTGCTGATGTTTTAATCCGCCGTTGTTTTGAATTGTTGACGGTTTAAATAGAAGAAGCCCCTGATATCTGATTGCTAGTCAAAAGGTTTCAGGGGCTTTTGTTTGTTTTCAGTTTAGTCAGTTTAGTCAGCTTCTGGTGATGTGATAGGTTTCGATGTTCTGAAGTGAAGCTGTATTAGGTCTAGCTCAAAAGGCGAGGGCTCTTTGTCCGCAATCAAAAAAACGATTTGTTTGATGTCTCGTGCCTTAAGTTCCGGCGCATCGCTCAGTAGCCGACCTCTGAACACAGCTTGAAAATCATTGAAGTGGAACACCTTGTTAAGCCGCACTCCCTTTATCGTAACGAAATCGTGTTTGTATTGAACTCGATTACCATCTTTCGATGTTGTGAGCCTCAGTTGGTAGGTGCGACCATCACCAACGAAAACTAGCTCTGCGCTATCTATTTCATGGGCTGGTGATTCAATGGAGCGCTTTACAGAACTGAAACCACCATTGTTTTCTAACGATAGCTCGCCCCTAAATCGACTCATATCATCAAGATAAATGAGCCCGCCCGTTGAGATGCCACCCATTACATCGTCGTTGGTCGCTGTCCAATTCTTGTGTTCGTTCGGTTGTATAAAATCAATCATACCTATGCCTGCTACAGATACTTGAGACCATAAAAAGGAGAGGCTGAGTACTAGCCAAAAAGGGTGTCTTCGCTTAAGCAATGAAGCCGTTTCGTTCATGATTGTCTCCGTTAGCCGTTAGCCGTTAGCCGTTAGCCGTTAGTCTGTTCGCGTTTTATGGAGAAGGTTCAGTGGCAAGCATACCCATACAATGCTCAATAAATTCAGAGTAATTTGAAGCGTTGTCGTACTCGATTTTCAATGAACCATGAAACATCAGCGTCACTGTTACGTCTTTATAGCTTAGCCAACAGGTATAACCATCATAATCATGCCAAGCCGCCATTTCGCCCACTTGATATTTATTGTCCAGTTGCTCGCCAGAGGTGCGAATGCACTCAAACACTCTGAGAAACTCAATAATGGTGATTCTGTTGTCCATGTATCACTCCCGCTGCGCAGTCGATGAAAAATGCTAAGTGCTTGTATTCGAATTAACTACGGTTTGGTTCTGCATTACGATCACTGTGGGGGGGCGGTTGCTCAATCACTGCAGCTGTTTTGCAAAAGGGCTAAGATAAACAGAAGAAAGGCGTTAGTAGACTTGAGTTTACTAACGCCTTTTTATTTGGTGACTTTTTATTGAGTGCCTTTAGCTGGCTCTATGGAGTTTCAACTCAAACTATCAGTTAGAAATCATAGAGCACAGCGGATGCCTAGAAGTAATGAAACACCGGAGGTTCATGCATTAAGAAGTTTTGATGCGAGATGTTCCAAGCATAAGCGCCTGCTAGCGTGAACACCACATAGTCACCGATGTCGATGTGATCGATATTTTGATTCCGTGCCAGAACATCTTTTGGGGTGCACAACTGACCGACTAGTGTGGCTGTAGTCTGGTCTATTGGGTTTGAAATAGTGGGTTGCTGATTACTTTTCACGATTGCAAAAGGGTGGTCATGGCTTTGCGCTGCCGGAGTACGGAAATGATGTGTGCCTCCGCGAGCAATCACAAAGTTCTCACCGAGATTTTGTTTAATGTCTAACACCTCCATCACGTAGTAGCCACAAGGTGCTGAGATGTAGCGCCCGCACTCAAAACGCAGTGTCCAATCTTGTAGTTGTTCTTTGGCAATCAGAAATTCCAATTTGTCACAAAACTCTACCCACGGAAAATGTTGTTTCTGATCTTGATAATTGATTCCCATACCGCCACCCAAGTTGATCGTAAGATCTTCAAGTGAGTATTCTTCTTTCCATTCCTTCACTACTTGGAAATAGCGTTCCATCAAAGCTAAGTGTCGACCGACTTCAAGCTGGTGTGACATCAAATGGAAGTGAAAGCCATTCAACTTGATTAAGGGGAAATCGCGTAGGTACATCAAGGCATTACTTAACTCACTCTCATCGAGGCCAAACGGGGTGGGCTTTCCTCCCATGGCTAATTTGCTAAGTGTGATGTCACCAATGTCTATGTTCATACGCAGGAAGATCGGAGCAGGTCGATTCAACTTTTGTGTTAAAGAACCAATGCGTTGTAACTCAGTGAGGCTCTCTACATGAATCGCATCAACATCGAGTATAATCGCTTGATCTAACTCACTGGGCACTTTCCCTGGGCCACCAAAGATCAGTGGTTTATTGAGTTGTTGCTGGTGGAGGTGTGCAAGCTCTCCGCCTGATGCTGCTTCGAAACCATCAACATAAGGGGCTAAAGTGCGTAATATCGGCTCTGAAGGATTCGCTTTCGCGGCGTAAAATAGCTCTACGTTTTTTGGCAATACATGGCGCATCTGCTTAATGTGCTGCTCCAATGCATCGAGATCATAAAGATAAGCACATAATGGTTGCGTTTGTTGTTTGGCCAATTGCTGGATTTCTTGATGGATAGAGGCTGAAAGTTGAGGAGAATTAAGCATGGTGAACTCCTTTTGAATGAGTTGGCCACGGTGCTGCAACTTGGGTGTAACCGGACTCTTTATCGGCATTTTGCATCAAACGTGTTGTGAAGTTATTTTTGCTTGGAAAATGACCATCGTTAAGCAATGCCATTAGTTCGGGTTGCTGGCCATTGATAGACGTCCAGCGGACGATAGCGTCTTTTAAAGTTCCCCATAACGTATTCTCAAGTGCCGAGTTACCCTCAGCGATAAAGAAAATGGCCTCGCTGATATTGTTAATGAAGGTGCAATAGCCAATACGGTTCCAACCTTGCTCACGGCTGTAGTACACCGATTGACGAGCACGCTCTGAAAGTTGCTGAAGTGTTTCTGATGGCCAAAATTCGCGTAGTAGCTTGGTACCTTCTAAGTCTCGAATCCATACACAGCAAGGCATGCCTTTTTCAAATCCAATCAACGTATTTTGTAAGTGCGGTTCAAACGCAACCCCATGTTTGAAGTAGTAGTTAAAGACGCCCGGAATCAAACAATGCAGATAGCGCTCAAACCACAGCGTGGCGACATTGTCATATTGGCTTTGTGTTGTTTGCGCTTTTTGTTTGAGTTGAGTGGCGATGCAGCTGTTCCCGTCTGTATCGTAAGCAAAGAGGGCTCCCGCTAACGTTGGTTGCAAAATATCGGTTTCGCTTAAGGTGAAATTCTCTCGATACAAAATACCAAACGACTCGCGAGCTTTAATAACATCAGTTTGTTCCTGCTCGGCAACCGACTCTAGATCCAATGTGGTCGCGTAAGGTTCAGTCATTACCTTGAATACAGGATTACGTAACTGTTCACTCTCTTTGATGGGATGCAGAATCGAGGTTAATTGAACGGCACTATCGAGCTCATACCATGCGTTTTTACGTACGCAGTTAGTTAAACGTACATTGATAGAGAACTTAGCAAACCAATCCATATCTGGGTGGTACAGAGTGCGCACGGATGAAGTGGGTAAGAGTTTTTCACCACCTAATCCAAGCGGGATGATTTTGCCTTGTTGAATGGCCGTTTTGACCACTGGGTTTTGCAAAAGTGTGTAACTTTCCCAAGGGTGGCAAGGGTAAAGCATAGTACCTGCGGAATTGTTTTCATCAGGTGCAAGTTGTTCAAGCATGGTCGTTGGTGAGGTTCGGTCATCTGAACTCAAGACGTCGAGCAACGCGGTGTCGACCTTAAACCAATATAGGGGAACCTTAGCGCCAACCTCAGGGGAACACGCTAGCAGATCATCGATACTGACCCCTGAGCGACTCTTTGGCGTTGGATGAAAAGTATGTCCCCAAAGTAACGATTGCTCTGATGCGATAAACGCGTTGTGATGCTGAGGTGAGTTGTCTGAGTTTAGGAACTGCTCGGTAATCAACAAACTGTTTTCCATTTGCTCGACCAACTCGTGATTGAATGGAATCGTCAGCATTTCTTTTAGGTAACTGAGTAGATGCGTCAGGGTTTGAGTTGCGTCCAATTTGCACCAAGCTGCACCGGGCATTTTAGCCCAAGGTGTATCACTGAGCTTCACTTTCCCCAGTTTACTGGTGTACTCAACGGGTAAAACCATCAGACCATTTTTCTGAGGTTGATCTTGGTGAGGTAGGTGAATGGCCACGCGTTGGTGAGCGTTGTAGTTTCTTTTCAAAGTTTGAGGCAGAGAGGCAGAACTGTAGCGCCAATTAACCTGTTCATTGGGTATCGCGTATTCACGCAAGTAACAGTTCACCACGCCCATGATGGTATTGAGTTGGGCTTTTTCTCGGTTTAGCAGTACTTTTTTACGATTTTGAAGAGCTTGGTCTTCAGCGTAATGTTCACTTGGAGATAATTGAGTCTGTAACATGTTGATGTCCAAATTTTGAATGGATGATCAGCGCGATAGCAGCAATGCCACTGACCAACATAGAAAGTATGAAAGGAAACTCAAGCCAGCCCAAGCTTGATATAAAAGACGCGCTCAACCCAGCCGCAACGCCACCCCATTTAGACATAGCGTCAAAGCGCGAAAATACTTTGCCGCTTTGTCGTCGATCAATTTGGTTTGCTAACGCTTGATGCAAGCCGTGATAACAGCAAACCATGCCAAGTCCGAAAACAATACGAGCAATAATCAACACTTCTTGATAAGGAGTGAGATGCATTGCTGTACTGAGTGAAAGCAAACCAAAGCCTAACCATAAAGTACGCTGCGCTTGATTACGTTCAAACTGGTGGCGATCAACCCATTCTGAGAACAGATGGACTTTTCCTGCAAAGAGCAGATAAACACCATGTGGGAGGGCATATAAAAACCCAATCCACGCTTGGCTTGTCACTCCATATTGCTGCACATAAGGCGAGAAATAGGGGAACGTGACGACCATGGCGAAAGCAAAGCTGAACTGCGCGCCAAACACCCAATAAAGCGTATTTAACGAGTTGGTTTGGCTGCTTTGAGCTTTATTCGATACCTGATCTTTTACAATTCCCTTAGATTTCGCTAAGTCATCGATGGGTAATGTTAAGGTGATCAATAGCGCGAATAGCGGCAAAGCGGACAACCACAGATACGCGTTCAGCGGGTTTGTTTCTGATAAGCTCCAGCCAAGCCCTATCGGAGCAATAATTAGCGCCAGACGGGCAGAAAGCTGAGTTTTATTGAGTGACTTACCGAGTGATTTCGCATCGTTGATTTGGCTGGATAAGTAGCTGTTTGAGGCGGCCATGGTGCCACCAAAGGTTCCTTGAATGATAAGACCAAACACAAACATTGAGAGATTATCGGCTAAGCCACACAGCGCGAAGCCTACTGCAAGCCCGAGTTGAGCACGTAATAGAGAGCGACGTCTGCCATATTTATCAGCAAACTGCCCCCAAAAGCGTGCCGCAACGGCAGTGCAAAAGGTCGGCAAAATGAACAGTACCCCCGCCCAATCCGAAGTAATGTTTGCATCCAGTGTTGGCAATACCATTGGCAAAAACAGCGGCATGCCTAAGGCTGCAAACGCGGCGATAAAGTGGCTTAAAAGTACACAATAGATGAGTTTGGTCATGATGGGTTAACTCACACTCTGCTTGATGTCTTCAAGGTAAGCGTGTTGTGCTTCTTCGCTGGTTAGCAATAAAAAGTTCGATGCTGACAAGCCATAAAATTTATTGATATCGCTTGCACCAGACGCCTCTTTAGACAACAAGCTACCCGAGCTCAATAGATACTTAGCGTATAGGTTGGGTGACTCAAACAACATCTCGTTTGCGAGCTTGGTGTTGTGTCCTTGTTTGTCCAACTGGCTAAGCTGTTGGGAGAGGCTATTGGCGACCACTTCATACAGATAAGCTGACGTGGCGATTCCTTTCGTCGCCATTGCTTCGACAATCGCGGCAATGTCTAACTGCAAAGTAATCGTGGTAAACATCTGACCAAGAGCAAGCTCGTTGTCTACAGTGATACGTTGATCTAAAAGCTGCTCGCACTTTACAGGCGATTGTTGTTCAAACGTTTGGAAACGTTCTGGCCAGATACGCGCTGCATCGTTGTCTTTCATGGCTAAGGTCATCTTGCCTTGCTCATCGAATGCAATGATGGCGTTTTGCTGGTTAGACTCCAACGCGATACCGTAACGAATCCACAATGTAAGGTGCACTTTGCAAAGCAGATCAACGTAATCTTTAAACCAAATCAGCGTATCTTGCTGATAATACTGCTCGGCGAGGTGTTCCAAGAACAAACGTTCATCAGGCATTGGACTGGCAAGAGCAGCCACAGGCACCAGTGCTTTGTCTTGGAAGTAATTCGGCGGGTATTCGCGCACAATGTAAGCAAAGGTTTTATCGTCACCAACGTGGCCGCCATGTTTCTCATTACAATGGAAAAGCGTGCCGTGTAAATCTTGATCTGTTTGCTCTAAGTGCGTCAACAAACGTTCAAACCAATGCCCATCATAGAGCGTGGAGGGTTTGATTAGGCGAATGTTTTTAGTACCCAAAGATCGCATGATCAGCGGCACCTTGATGTGGATCTGTGGTGCGTGATTCACAACCACAGTGCGTACTGACAGGGTAGGAGTCACCTCAAGACACGCTACCGGCGCTTCAATGACACCGTCAGGAAGTCCATCAAGACTTCTTAGTGTTAATGGGTGTGCGGGGAATAACTCATGGCTAAGAGCAAAATCGGCGGGCAGACCCACTTGCTCCATCGTTGGCCAACATTCTGGTTGTGGACTGGTCAATGTAACGAGTGACTTTTCGATTGCGAGCCAACGAAGTTCAAAGCATTGTGCAAATTCTGGCGCAAATTGTTCTAGGTCGTGATCGCTTAAACCGAACTTAGCACGTGCTGTCGGGTAGTAAGGGTGGTCAAGATAGGATGCGATTTGATCGGCACGTAATAGCTTTTGCTCCCAACGTTCTAGTTGAGAAATTGGCAGCATGAGTGCTTCCGAGTACTGACTGAAGGCGCTATCACACAATCCTTTGTGTTTTTCTGCGCATTCGAGTTCTTGCAAATAACCATCTAATAACGAATGCGAGCTTTCGTGAGCACCTGCTTTCAATAATTCGATCCAATCTTGATAGTGCTGCTGTGCTTCAACGACACCATTTCTTTCTACGAACCAACTATCACCTTTCGAGCCATCTGGTTGGCCGTATACCCAACGCTGCATGTAATAGCTCGGAGTAACGGGCAAGTAGAGTGTAAAGTCTGAACCCGCAAAAACAGCCCAAATTTGATTACGAGGATAAGAAGATAACTTGAGTGTACTCGGGAGCTGAGATTCAAATCGGCTTTGAGAAACTAATCCGAATAAATCTTCACGCAAGCAAGTATCGACTAAGCGTTGAGTGAGGTATAACGCGTTTTCATTCATGCTGTTACCTCGTTTGTTGCTGTTAGATTGAAGCGAGAGATTGCCTGTTGTAGCGCGGGTTCTAGTGTTCGACCAGAAGGAGAAACGACCGAAATTCTCGCTAGGTAATCCTTGTTGGAGAAACTTTGTTGGAACGTCTCACCAACCTTCTTAAGCACTTGCTGTTGAGTGACAATATCGCCCTCTTGGTGAATGAAAGAGGTTGATGACCCTTCAATCAAACCGCTTTGTTGCGCCACTACATAGTGCACATGGGCACTGCCATCAATACGAAATATAGGGTCAAGCTTGTGACCCAAGTGAAGATTTAAGATGGTATTGAACCAATTCCCGCCACTGAGGTTATCAAGTAAAAACTCTCGTCCATCACCAATACTTCGATAGTTGATCTCGACCAGTACCGGCCCCGAATCTGTGATGATGAATTCGCTATGGCAGACACCAAACCCCACCCCAAATTTTTGAAGCTGACGTATACATTCTTCTCGGTAGTGAACGCTGTTAATACCATTCCAACTCGCAGCGGTTTCGATGAAGTAAGGTGGCGCAGAGAGTTCTACATCGAACCCCCCAAGTGCGACTAAATTTTCCCCGTCACCAATGGTTTCGACAGTGATAAGCGGACCTTGTAAAAACGCCTCAACCAAAATGGGAGTCGTAGGGTGCTTTTGCCAAAACGTATCGCAATAGTTATCCAGCTCAGCTGCAGACTCGCAGCGCTGCACGTCTAAACTAGCCACGCCTTCCTTGGGCTTCGCAACGACAGGAAAATCGAAATCGAATACAGGAGCGCTCTCTCGACTTAACAAAACACTTTGAGTATTAGGTAACGATTTTTCGTTGAGAACCTGACGAGTTAAGTATTTGTTTTTCGCCTTAAGAGTCACATTCCAATCTTTAGCAGGCACACCAAAGAACTGTGCACAGATTGCGGTGGAAGTTTGTAGGTGGTCGCTGTTACTGAAAACAGCATGAGGTTCTAGCTCTTGCTCTGTGATGATTTCGATGAGTTCAAGAGGGTTGAAGACATCGCATTCCAAAATTTCATCGGGATTAAAGCGGTCATCTTCATTTGCCAGTTTTAAGTGGTTGAGTTTGTGGTCTGTGATCAAAATGACGTGGAGACCCATCGCTTTTGCTGTCGGCACGAAGCCGTGAGTGATCGCATCATTCACGACGTGACTCACGATGATTATCGTAGATTTCATGGGGCTTTCCTAATTTCCAAAACGTTGTTGTCACCTGCTCACAACTCGCTTTCAAGTGCTCTCTTTCGGGGTTAAAAGAAAGAGAATTTTTCTATCTTATTGTTTTTATTGATTCTTATGTCATTAGTTGTGTTGCATATTGCAAAGCAAATATAGATCAACAAATATATATTGCAAATATAAATGATATTTGTTCTTATTCGCAATATTGTTATTTTATAAACTAAAACGGAATTAGAAAATGAACATTAGATTGGCCTTGTCCCCTCTCGCTTTGGCTATTGGAGGTGCATTAACCGCAGTGGCTACCGTGTCGAATGTAATGGCTGCAGAAGAAGTAACGGTGGATGAAACCCTACAAGTTATTGGTCATCAGTACGAAGGTTACGCGGAGCATATGCCTCAGTCAGGAACCAAAACGGATGTCGAATGGTTGGATGTACCGCAGGCAGTATCGGTGGTCACAAAGACGGAAATGGAAGACCGCGGTGCTGTACGTTTGGTGGATGCACTTGATGGTGTCGCAGGGGTTAACAATACCTTGGGTGAGGGAAGCCGAGACCAATTTGTGATTCGTGGTTTTGATGCGCTCAACGACATGTACCGTGATGGTATGCGTGATGACGGGACTCTGCAATCGTACCGAAGTCTAGCGAATATCGAACGTGTCGAAGTGGTAAAGGGCCCTGCAGGCGCACTTTACGGCCGAGGTTCTGCGGGCGGTATCATTAATTTGGTCACCAAACGTGCTAACGGTGATAATTTCACACACGTTAATGGCAGTGTTGGCAGCAATAATCTTTTTGTTGGTCAGGTTGACAGCTCGATGGCGCTTAGTGACAAGGTTAGTGGTCGTATCAACGTGGAAAGTCGACAGTCTGATTCCTATGTAGATCACGTCGACTCTAATGATTTCTTTATCGCACCCACCATTCGTATATTGCCTGCTGAGGGGCATACCATTGATCTCGATGTAGAATATGCGCACCAAGAGCTAGTGCCATATCGTGGTGTTCCATCTAAAAATGGTAAGCCTGTCGATGTCTCTGAAAGCACATTTTACGGTGGCACGAATGACTATCAAGAGTCAGACAGCATTCGTGTTGGCGTTAATTATGAATGGCTTTTGAATAGCGAATGGGCATGGACAAACCGCGCGGCATACAACCATATCGAGTTAGAACAAAAGGGCACACGCCAAGATAAAATGGCAGTCACAGGAAATGAGGTTAAACAAACTGTCAACAACCTCGGTTACGACCCTCGTACCACGACGACTCTTCAATCTGAGCTAGTTTGGGAAACCGGTTCCAATCAAATGATGATCGGCGCGGATTATAATCAGGTCAATATCGATCTCATTTCCGCTTTAGTACGCGACCAAGACTTACCCCCAAAAGATATCTATAACCCTGTTGCTGGTCCAACGCCTAATCCGGGGTTTAAACCTTCCCGCGACAACACCACAACGACCACTGGTATTTACATTCAAGATGTTTATACCTTTGGTGATCTTTCAGTGATCGGTAATGTGCGTTACGACTCGATGGAGCTTGAACAGCAAAAAGCGGGCTCAGCAAAAGAGAATCTAGACGATGACAAAGTGAGCTACCGTGGTGGTTTGGTCTACCGAATCAACGACGATATGTCGGTGTACGCAAGCTTAGCTCGTTCATGGCAATTGCCTTACTCAGGTATCTACATCAACCCTAAATTAGCAGAATTCTTCCACAACGATCTAAAAGAAATTGGCGCAAAAGCTTACCTATTAGATAACGCTTTGATGCTGAATGCAGCGGTCTTCCAAATCGATCAAGAGCAACCAGAAACCAATATAGACGGCGACGTTGTTAACAAGATTGAAGCTCGTCACCAAGGTATTGAGCTAGAAGCTCGCGGTCAATTTACCGAGCAGTGGGATATTTCGGTGGGCTATAGCTACCTCGATGCAGAAAACAAAGAGACAGGCAAAAAGCCGAACGATGTGTCTGATCACCTGTTTTCGCTTTGGAGCACTTATCAGCTAGACGATAACTGGCGTTTAGGTGGTGGCGTGAAATACGTAGGTGACCGTTATGCGGGTAATGATGAAGCGGTAGCGTTGGGTGACTACACCACGGTTGACTTGATGGCAGCGTACACCACGGGTCGTCACAAAGTTCAAGCGAACGCTTACAACGTGCTTAATGAGGAATACATTCTGGGCGCAACCAACGGCACGTCTGGTACTAACCAGATCGGTTACGGAGCGCCAGCCGAATTTATGCTCAGCTACGGCTATCAGTTTTAAAAGCTAATTCAGTTCTAAGAGTTCGTTCATTTCTAAGAGCTAGTTCGACTCTAAAAACGATTGATTTGTTCGCTACGAATGAGTGAACAGTTGGCTTCATTTTGAGGCCGTTTAGCCCATAGGATCAAAGCGCCGAATCGTAAACATGGCCTTTGATCTTAACTTGCCTATTTAGGAGATTTTCATGCCTTACCAGAATTTGGATGGTAAACCCTGTACTCAATCACATCAAAAGTTGCGTCTAAGTGCCCTTGCAATGGCCATCGCTTCAGTGACTTCCATGGACGCATTTGCCGCGTCAGATCCACAAACGACGACCATGGAAACGGTTGTCGTGACGGGCAGCTTGATCGGTAATTCAGAACTTGAGGATGTGAAAGAGTATCCGGGAGCTCGTACTGTTCTGACTAATGAACAAATTAAAAAGACTGGCGCACTCTCGATTGACTCTGCCTTCCAAAGTGTACCGGGCATTAAGGTTCAAGACGAAACGGGCACCGGTGTTTTGCCTAACATCTCAGTGCGTGGTTTGAAAGCGAGTCGCAGTGGGCACGCTCAATTCCTCATGGATGGTGTTCCTCTGACACTGGCGCCGTATGGTCACACAGGACAATCAATTTTCCCTGCAACGCTGTCGATGCTTGATCGTATTGATATTGTGCGAGGCGGTGCGGCGGTTCAGTACGGACCAAACAACGTCGGTGGTGTGATCAACTTGGTGACCAAGCCTATTCCACATGAGTGGCAAACGGAAATCAGTAATCGCTTTACTGTATTCGAGGGTGGCGATACGCCGCTCAACGACTTTTACCTGCGAACGGGTGGTTGGTTAACCGATACGCTGGCACTTCAAGTTGAGGGGAACTTCTTAAAAGGTGAAAGCTTCCGTGAACACTCCGACACGGATGTAAAAAACTTCCAAGCGAAATTGCAATGGTTACTGAGCGATACTCAAGAGTTACAAGCTTTCGTTCAACGTTATGATGCCGACACCCAAATGCCCGGTGCTTTATCGCCAGATGATTATGACAAAGATCGTACTCAGTCGAAGCGTCCATACGATGAATATCAAGGCACTTCAACGCGTTGGAGCCTGAAGTATTTACATGACTTGAATATTGCAGATAGCGCCGAATTAGAAATACTGACGTTTGGCCACCGCTCTGAGCGTTTCTTCCAATGGGGCTTTAACAGCGCTGGCGGTCACTGGGCGGACCCGGCATTACCATCAACCGATATTCGTACGTCACCACGTGAATTTGCTGTTTATGGTGTTGAACCTAAACTCGCGATGTACTTTGACGGAAATACCGTAACGCAAAATGTGATTGTTGGGGCACGCTACGTCAACGAAGATATCGATTACAAGCTGACTCAAACGCCAATTGCTGGTGGTGCTACAACAACCCCACGTGATTGGCACTTAGATACTGACGCTTTTGCTGGTTACATCAGTAACGAAATCGGCCTGTTCAATGATGTACTGAAAGTGACGCCGGGTATTCGCTATGAATCGATTGATATGGCATATAGTGATCTAGGCCAAGGACAGAATAGAAACAATAAGGTGACTGAGTGGTTGCCGGGCTTGACGGTGGCATACCATCTGACTGAACAATGGGTTGGGTACACAAATGCACAGAAATCTTTACGTGCACCACAAATATCTAACATTAAGGTTAATGGTAAAGAGGGCAGTGAGCTCGCATGGAACTACGAGTTAGGTGCACGTTATAACCAAGATTCAACAAGCTTCAATGTGGCGCTTTACCGAATCGATTTTGAAGACCAGCTGCAATGGCAAAGTGCAACTCAAACTTTTCACAACATTGGTAAAACACTTCACCAAGGTGTTGAACTTTCAGGTCGTTACGTGCCTCAAGCGATGCAAGCTTTGAGCCTCGGCGCTGGTTATAACTATTTGGATGCGACGATCGAGGAAGAGGGTGCAAACAAAGGTAATCAACTTCCTTATACGTCTAAACACCAATTTAGCTGGGATGCGACTTACGCCTTTAGCAAGGTAGATACGACTTTGTCTGGTTACTACTTCAGCGAGTCTTACTCTGACAATGCGAATACAAGTGCCGAAGATGCAACGGGCGCGACAGGTAAAGTGCCTGCCTACATGGTCTGGAACTTTAACCTAGGTTCGGATTTGTACAAGGATGAAAACAGTAAGCTGCGCATGAACCTTGCGGTGAACAACTTGTTTGATGAGGACTATTACTTCCGCGGTATTGATACCAGCCCCGTTGGTCGTTATCCAGCCCCAGGACGTTCTTACACTTTGGATCTGAATTATCAGTTCTAATACGTAATTTATTGAAAGTAATAACGAATAAAAGTCGCCAATACTCTTGGCGACTTTCACGGTTCTAGCGTTTAAGGAAAATTAAATATGGAAAACAGCTCTCGCCTTTTGTTTTCGAATCCATTGCTGCTGTCGAACGGACTGCTGTCATTCAATAAGCAGTGTTTATTCAGCAAGATAGCGATAACCTTAACTTTGCTGATTTTAAGCTTGTTTTCATTCTCCAGTTCAGCACAAACCAGGGTCATACAAGATGAGCAGGGTCAGTTTGAGATAGCGACTACTCCGCAACGTATTGTGGTGTTGGAGTTCTCATTTGTAGATGCGCTAGCTGCGGTGGGGGTTTCTCCTGTTGGTGTTGCTGATGACAATGATGCTTCGCGAGTGATTCCGGCGGTACGCGAATTGGTTCAACCATGGGAATCAGTTGGCATGCGTTCTCAGCCTAGCCTAGAAGCCATTGCGGTATTAAAGCCTGACCTGATCATTGCAGATGCAGAGCGTCATCGTACTGTCTATCAAGATCTACAACGCATCGCACCAACTCTGCTGCTCAAAAGCCGCGGCGAGACGTATCAAGAGAATTTGGAGTCTGCGCTCAAGATTGGCATCGCTCTCGACAAGCAATCGTCAATGGAACAACGAATTCAACAACATCAACACGCCATGGCTGAATTCAAAAGTCATTTCTCGCTCAAACAAACCGTCCAATTCGCTGTCGTGTCGGATAAAGGTATGTGGTTACATAGCCCTGCATCTTACGCAGGGGGCGTGCTGACCGCATTAGGTATTGCGAGCCCTATTGTGAAACCAACAGAGAAGGCATATTTACCAACCAGTTTTGAGTTGTTGTTGAAAACCAATCCGGATTGGTTGCTCCTTGGCGCTTACTCTCATCCTAATATTGTTGATGATTGGCAGAAAAATCCGTTATTCAATGTACTAACCTCTGCTAAAAATCAGCAAGTTGTAGAAGTGTCACCAGCACTTTGGTCATTGAATCGAGGCATGTTAGCGGCAGAACAAATGGCGAAAAATCTTGAGCAGATCTTGGACCCATCATGAGTACGATGTCGTTCTCTAAAAGTAAGCGATTCTGGCCAATACTGTCGTGGCGAGTCATATTATTTACGGCATTAGTGTCGTGTTTGGCACTGTCTGGTTACGCGGCCTCTATGACTGGGTGGTCTAATTTCTCTTTAACATTGAGTGACTTGATTCACTACTGGTTTGCGTTTGATGAAAGCAACATGACTCATCAAATATTGGCGACGCTAAGAGCGCCAAGAACTTGTGCTGGGCTATTGATTGGTGCGAGTTTGGCCGTCGCTGGGTTATTGATGCAAGGTTTGACGCGCAATCCACTCGCGTCTCCGTCGATTCTTGGCATTAACGCTGGCGCAGCCTGTTTTATGGCGTTAGCTGCAATAGGCATACCTGTGGTTAGTGATTTAAACCCAATCCTTAATGCGGTTCTTGGTGCATTGCTAAGCGGCGGTGCCGTTATGCTCCTCGGTGGTTTTTTCTCCGAACGTTCTCATCCGTTACGTTTGGTTCTCGCGGGTATCGCCATTACTGCGTTATTGCTCGGACTGACACGAGCGGCG
This sequence comes from Vibrio sp. 10N.261.52.C11, assembly GCF_041471405.1. NCBI lineage: Bacteria > Pseudomonadati > Pseudomonadota > Gammaproteobacteria > Vibrionales > Vibrionaceae > Vibrio > Vibrio sp. 10N.261.52.C11. The sequence goes on along the minus strand of NZ_JBFROI010000030.1, from coordinate 14,060 downwards.
CTGATTCTTGCTGACGACATGGCTTATAGCGTCTTGCATTGGCTTACTGGCTCACTGTCTAGTGTGGATGATGAGCAATGGCAACAGCTTTGGCCGCCTGTAGTGATTGGTTTGGTGTTGGCAATGAGTCTTGCCCGCAACCTCAACTTACTGGCACTTGGCGAAGAAGTTGCAGTGGGGTTGGGCAGCAACATCAGGTTTACTCGCCTCGTGAGTGGACTGACGATCGTGTTGCTTGCCGGAGCAAGCGTCGCTATCGCAGGGCCAATTGGCTTTGTTGGATTGTTAGTGCCTCATTTGGTTCGACCTATTGTTGGGCACAATTATCATTTACTGATTCCTATTTCAGCATTGGCAGGCGCAGCATTAGTGTCTTGGTCAGATGCACTGTCGCGAGCGATTGCTTTCCCGACTGAAACACCCGTTGGTGTTATTACTGCTTTGCTCGGAACACCTTGTTTTATTTTGATAGCGACGAGGAGATCTTAATGCACCATCACACTAAGATAATTTTGTTATCAGGGATTCTCATATTAGTGGCATCCGCAGGTTTGTTTGTCGGAGCAGCTTCGCTTTCTGTTTCTCAAGTCATCGAACATTTGGTCGCGTTTTCCAGCGACGACTTTGTTATCCATCAGTATCGGCTACCACGTATGTTGCTCGCGATAAGCGTGGGCGCAGGGTTAGGGCTTTCAGGGGTATTAGTGCAAGGCGTGATACGTAATCCGTTAGCATCGCCTGATCTTATGGGTATTAGCGCCGGGGCAGGCCTTGCTGCGACAGCGAGTTTAGTTTGGTTCCCCAATGCGCCAGTCAGTGTGCTTCCTGTTGTAGCTATGTTCGGTGGGGTATTGGCTGCAGGGCTGATTGCGGTATTGGCATGGTGGTCAAGGCCAACACCCGCCAAATTGGCGCTGATTGGTATTGCGGTGAGTGCGTTTCTGGCCAGTTGTATCGACTTCTTGCTGGTTACCAACCCGATCGAGATCAACACGGCTATGGTGTGGCTTACTGGCAGCCTTTGGGGACGAAACTGGCAGCAAGTCCCGTTTATTTGGAGCGTGCTGCTCTTGTTGTTACCCATGGCATTATGGTTGGCGTGGCGATTAGATGTGATGGGGCTTGGCGAGGAAAGTGCGACCACATTGGGCACTAATCCAAAACAGATTCAAGCTCTCGCGTTATTGGCCGCTGTATTGCTTGCCAGTGTTAGCGTTTCTGTTGCTGGAACGATCAGTTTTGTGGGTTTATTGGCACCTCACTTAGCACGCTTGTTGTTTGGGCATAATCATAAATTGTTAATCCCAGCATCTGCACTGGTGGGGGCAATTCTGGTTACCAGCGCTGATGGGTTGGCCAGAGGTCTACAACCACCTATTGAATTGCCAGCAGGCGTTCTCACGTCTGTGATTGGCGCGCCTTATTTCATCTTTCTTCTCTATCGTTATCGAGGTTGGTAACCATGCTTAAAACGCAGAATCTTTCCGTCGCGTACGGCAAACAAACGATCATACCGAACCTGTCGGTTTCTATCCCTAAGGGAAAAATCACCGCATTGATAGGACCTAACGGGTGCGGTAAATCTACCTTGTTAAAGACGTTAGTCAGAATTAACAAACCAGTGGCTGGAGAGGTGTTGTTTGAAGACAAACCGCTATCAAGCTATGGCGATAAAGCGCTTGCTCGTTCGTTGTCACTTCTTCCGCAAATCTTGGTAAGCCCTGAGGGGATCACGGTAAGAAAGTTGGTCGAATATGGCCGTTCGCCTTATGTGTCTCATTGGGGGAGGCTAGGGCAGGACGATCAAAGGATTGTCGAACAAGCTATGCGTGATACAGGTGTGCTTGAGTTTGCTGATAAGCCTGTTGAGTCACTGTCTGGTGGCCAGCGTCAAAGAGCATGGATTGCGATGGTAATTGCACAAGATACTGACGTAGTGATGTTGGATGAACCGACCACATACCTTGATATGTCTCACCAGGTGGAATTAATGAACCTGATGCAACAGATGAATGCCAAAGGAAAAACGGTGGTTGTTGTGTTGCATGATCTTAACCAAGCCAGTCGTTACTGCGACCATCTAGTGGTTTTGGAAAAAGGGTGTTTAATAGCAGAAGGCTCGCCTGATGAGGTGATGACCGAAACTATGCTCAGTAAGGTGTTTGATCTCAAAGCGAGCGTGTTTCGTGATCCTATTTCAAATACGCCAATGTGTGTCGCGATTTAGTTATCTATTCTGAACAAAGAGATCACCAAGGCACAAAGAACAGAATACAGGCAAGGAAGCCACATTAGATTAAGTCGTCTAAACTTAAGGTTTGTATGTAGTCAAAGCAGCACAATTTGGGCTCTAAAGACGTTCTCGAAATAAATGCAAATTAGTGCTTTACCTCAACTTAACTTGAGGTATTAGGATATGCAACGTTGCTTACGAGAATACTTTAAGGAGAGAAGAATGATCCAACTTGAACATGTGAATTTAGTGGTAAAAGATATCCCAGAAATGCTGGCTTTCTATAAAGCGGCGTTCCCTCATTGGTATGTCCGTGATGAGGGAAAAGGGGAGTGGTCAGGTAAGCCACGTAACTGGCTGCATTTTGGCGACGAGTACCAATACATAGCAATAAGTGATCACGGTGAAGGTGAAAATAGAGATTTGGCTGGGCATTCTGTTGGTCTCGCACACTTCGCTTATGTGACCAATAATATCGAAAGTGTCACTCAACGCCTTGTTGATGCGGGCTTTCCAATTGCCAAACCCGGTGCCGAAGAACCTTATCGAAAAAATGTCTACTTTGTGGATCCTGCAGGCTTTGAGATCGAGTTTGTTGAGTATTTGAGTGATGATCCTAAGTTACGAAATGCCACGAGTTAGTTACGTAATACGCCGCTTTATTAAAGTTGGTTAGCTGAATGAAAGCGCGCTAGAGAGCATTTATAGAAAAGGGCATTGTGGAATAATCCGCAATGCCCTTTTTAGGTCTATGCAATAGCTGATTATTTAGCTGATGTTTAGCTCAGTTGTTGGGTTGTTTATTTAGCCTTAAAAGGCACCAACAGTTGTTTGCCAAACACATTAATCAGCGCGCCAGTCACAATCAGGCCACCGCCTAGATAAGTCCAAACCGATGGAATTTCATTAAAGATCCACACGCCTAACAGTGCCGAGAAGACAATCTGGACGTATGAGTAAGCCGAAGCTTTACCCGCCGCTTGAGTCTGCATCGCTTTGGTCAAACCGTATTGGCCTATCTGAGTGAAAATACCGACTAACACGAGCATCACGGTTAAGAATAGACTTGGCCATACAAAGTCGTTCCAAATAAGGACTGTCGATATTGGCAGAGCAACCAGTGGGAAGTAGAAGATGATGACAGAGCTGTCTTCCGTCTGGCTCAGCTTTCTCACAATCACATAAGCAATTGAGCTACCAAACGCACCACATAACGCCACCATAATGCTAAATAGCGGTAACTCGCTGCTCGCGCCGCTGTTCATGCTTGGTTGAACCATCACCAATAATCCCGCTAGGCAGAATGCAATGCAGATCATGGTCGACTTTTGGACGCGTTCTTTCAGGAACAGTACGCCAAGTAACGCGGTAAAGACAGGATGCACGTATTGCAGAATGGTTGCTTCTGCTAATGGCAAAGTGGTCACAGCGTAGTAAACACACATCAAGGCTGCGGTACCAACAGCGCCACGAACAAACAACAGAGGTTTGTTGTTGCCCCAAATAGAAATACGTTTGCGCTTCACATCGATATAACTGATGATCAACGACACCAAAGCCCTTGCTGCAACAATTTCAAATACAGGTATGCCGTAATTGCTAACGTATTTCACACAAGCTGACATCAGTGCGAATCCAAAAGCAGAAAGGATCATGAACCTAACCCCAACAGGGATCAGTGAAAAAGAGAAAGAAGGCATAAAAATATCAATTGGTTGAGGGGAAAAGGAATCATAACGTAGTTTAGAAGAGCCGACCAAAGTCTTTGTCCTGTTCTGGTCAACTTGATTCAATTAATTCTCATTTCAGTTCTGTTCGTTTTTATCTCACATAAGATCGGCGACAGCTCAGTTTTATAAAATCATCATCAACAGAAGGTGACGCTAATTCAACTCTGATTTATCCGTCGTTTTAATTGTCGTTCTTATTCATATCATTCTTGTGAATTTATAATGAGAGATATGTTCTATGAAACCAATCAATACCCTACTCATATCCGCACTTGCCGTTTGTTCTTTTAGCTCAGCTACTTATGCTGACACTATTTTGCATGCTTTCAATTGGAAGTATTCGGACGTAACGGCCAACGCCGATCAAATTGCACAAGCTGGCTATAAGAAGGTGCTTGTGGCACCTGCAATGAAGTCTAGCGGCAGCCAATGGTGGGCGCGTTACCAACCTCAAGACCTTCGTACCATTGATTCACCTCTCGGCAACAAACAAGATTTAGCTGCAATGATTGCCGCACTCAAAGGTGTGGGTGTTGATGTGTATGCCGATGTGGTGTTGAACCATATGGCGAATGAAAGCTGGAAGCGAAGTGACTTGGATTACCCAGGCACTGAAGTGCTAAACGATTATGCGAGCCGTTCAAGTTACTATGCTGATCAGACTCTGTTTGGCAGCTTAGCGCAAGGTTTTGTCTCGGCTAACGATTTCCATGCCGCAGGTTGTATTTCAGATTGGAACGATCCTGGTCACGTTCAGTACTGGCGTTTGTGTGGTGCCGATGGCGATGTAGGTTTACCTGACCTTGATCCAAACAACTGGGTGGTTTCACAGCAACGTTTATATCTGAAAGCGCTAAAAGATATGGGGATCAAAGGTTTCCGTATTGATGCGGTAAAACACATGAGCCAGTACCAAATCGATCAGGTATTCACGTCTGAAATTACTGCGAACATGCATGTGTTTGGCGAGGTGATTACCAGCGGTGGAGCAGGGAACAGCGGCTATGAGTCGTTCTTAGCGCCGTACCTGAATAATACTAATCACTCCGCGTACGATTTCCCGCTGTTTGCGTCGATTCGAACTGCATTCTCTATGGACGGTGGCTTGAACCAATTGCATGATCCAAAAGCGTACGGCCAAGCATTGGATGACAATCGCTCAATTACTTTTGCGATCACACATGATATTCCAACCAATGACGGTTTCCGTTACCAAATTATGGATCCACAAGACGAGCAGCTTGCTTACGCTTACATCCTTGGCAAAGATGGCGGTACGCCGTTGATCTACAGCGATGACCTACCGGATTCTGAAGACAAGGATAACGGTCGTTGGGGCAATGTTTGGAATAGTTCGAATATGAAGAATATGCTGAGCTTCCACAATGCGATGCAAGGTAAATCGATGACGATGATTTCGAGCGACCAATGTACTTTGTTGTTTAAGCGTGGCAAAGAAGGCGTTGTTGGTATTAACAAGTGTGGCGAAACCCGTGGCGTGACGGTTGATACCTACCAGCATGAATTTAATTGGAATGTTCAATACAAAGACGTATTAAGCAGCGCGACAGAAACCATTTCTTCTCGCTACCATACCTTCAATTTACCACCACGCAGTGCGCGTATGTTTAAGCTTTAATGTTTGCTCAACAAAGTGAAACATAATGGGTAGATAGCATAAGCCGCAGTATTTGCTGCGGCTTATTGTTGTGTAAACGAGTCGTTTAGCGATCGGCGCGTTTTTACGAGCCAAATGTTTAGAAAGGCGAACGACTATTGGCAATGGCGAGCTGTTGGTAAAGCTCCGCCACTTCGACTGGGTTGAACTCGTCTTTGTAAGTTAGCTCACTGAGTCGGTGTGTGATGTTTTGCAGTTCATGCGAACGTTGTTGAGCACGCTGCTGATAGCGTTTGAATGCTTGCTCTGTACCTTCAAAGTTAGAGGCAATGCTTTGTGCCAATACGTAAGCGTTCTCAATGCCCAAGCTGAAACCGATACCCATGGTCGGCAGCACTGCGCAACAAGAATCTCCCAGCAGAACAGCATTGCCGCGATACCAAGTATCAAATGGGGCAACATCGGTGAGTGGGGAAGGCAAGATCTTCGATTCAGGTGTATCTCGAATCATATCCAGTAAATAGCTCGGATAGTGAGAGAATTGCTCTAACACAGTTTGCTTAGAAAGCGTTTCACCTTCTTGAACGGCACACGCGGCAAACCAGTATTTACCTTGAGTTTCTCGATCGTAGGTGTAGGTTACGATTCGAGATTTATCACCCGCAAAAACATAACACTCATCATCGCTGATTTCTGATGCTTTGAAATCAATCTCACCACGGCAGCAATAAACGTTTGGTTGTCTTAGTGACACATCAGGCGCGACAAACTTTCTAACTTGAGAGAACACACCGTCGGCACCCACAATAATATCCGCATCAATGGGTTCGCCGTTGATCAGAATTTGCGGCTCATCGTCGTTTTGAACAACAGTGCAGGTTTGGTTAGTGATGATGCAGTCATCTCCTAGCTCATTTAATAGCAGTTGGTATAAACGGCTGCGGTGAAATAAACCAATTAGCGCGTTAGCTTTACTCGGAGAGTCACTCATATTAAGTGTGTTGATGGGCAACCCTGTCGCCGTTAATGTCGAGATGGTATCGACTTGATTACACGCAGCTTTGACTTTATCGACACCAACCAGTGCCGCAAGCACTTGCATGCCTTCTGGCCACATAATGATGCCAGTACCGTCAGCACGTGGTTGTGCTGCTTTTTCGTATATTCGAGCTTTAATACCAAATTTACGCAATGATAATGCAAGTGCCAAACCATTCAGCCCCGCACCAATAATTGCGACTTTTAGACGTTGTTGTTCCATGACTTTCTCCTAAAAATAAGATGCCAATATCTGTGTACTGGTTCATAGGGCGTAAGATAGGTCATTCGAATCGATAAATAAACGTTATAAATTATAAGGTTAATGCAGTTTTAAAAAATGAGGCATCAATCCCCTAATAATCTTGAATAACACCAAACCAATGGTTCTGATGGGATAGTGATTTAAGCAACTCGATCTCTTTTGCTGTCTCTTCCCTAAGCCATTCAATAAGGTCATTGATGATAGGCGTGTGAGTACGCTGGTGCATGAAGTAAGTCCAAGCACTGTGTTGGATTTTTGCATTTCTAGGGCAGTACAAGAAGCCTCGTTGGAGATCTTGTTGAACTAACAACAGATCCGTGACCGTAACCCCTTCACCGGATAGACAGGCACTGAGCGCCATATCTAAAGACAAGAAGCTGGTATTTCTGACAGGTTTCTTTGGTGGGAATTCAACATCGGCCAGCCACACTTTCCAGTCGTGATGATCTAAGGTTGGATGCAGCCTTGGCAAGGTTAAGATTGAATCAAGGTCGGTGTCTTTGGTGGGTAAACTAGTAGAGCAAACCGGCGCCATGAACTCTTCACGCAAGAAGGTAATGTCAGGTGCCTTGTCATAGCGTTTTTTGAAACGCGTGTGGAAGATCAGTAGATCATACTCACTACTATTAATCGATTCGTCTTCCTCAATCACAGGAACAATGACTATCTCATGATCTTGATAACGCTCGTTTAATTCCCGAACTTTGGAGATCAATACTCGCGTCGCGAAACTCAGAGTCGCTTTGATCACGATACGCTTCTGCTTGGGCTCACTCCAAGAGGCGATAACAGCTTCGATATTACCGTAGCTTTCTCGCAAAGCGACATACAAATCATGACCTTGTACCGTTAATTCTATGGCTCGATGCTTACGAATAACCAGTGATGCGTTTAACTCATCTTCAAGCTGTTTGATCTGTCGGCTGATCGCACTTTGTGTCACATGCAGCTCTTCGGCAGCCAGAGTAAAGCTCATCAGCCTTGCGGCAGCTTCAAAGGCTTTTAAGCCATTATGTGATGATGGCAAGCTAGGATATGGGGTCATAATTCGTTCGCATGAGTTTATGGAATGTTAGAGTCGCAAATTTATCAATTGAACGCTAGCCTCATCGATCGTATTTTGGGCGAAATTACCTGAGGCGCTCATGAAAAAAATACTCACTCTTGCATTCCCTTTGATCATTTCACAGCTGATCTCTATGGCTTTAGTCCTTACTGATGTTTGGATGATGTCGCGTATCAGTGTGTCAGCCCTTGCGGCTGGTGGCTTAGGTGCCTCAATCTACTTTTTCATCTTCATTATTGCGAGCAGCACCGTGGGTTGTGTCGCGAATTTGATTGCGATCGCTTATGGTCAGCGAGTAGCTCGCCCTGAGTTTGGTAATACTCAAATTAGATTGGCGGTGAAAGGCGCAACCATGTTGGCATTCGTGCTCAGCGTGACCTTAATGGCCAGCTTCTGGTTTGCTCCGTTGGTATTAGAAGCAGCCAAACAGCCACCAGAAGTGATCACTTTAGCCATGGAATATGTCCATGCTTTGAAGTGGGTAATGTTGCCTTCGCTTATCTTGTTGGTACTTCGTGGCTTAACCAGTGCGTTTGGCAACGTGCGCTCCATTCTTGTGATGTCGATTATCACCGTAATTCTGAATGTGCCAGTGAGCTACTTTCTCACCTTCCAATTAGACATGGGCTTAACAGGTTTAGGGCTTGGTACGGCTATCGCGGCATTTATCGTGATGGTTGGATATACGGTTTGGGTATTTAAGCGTGACGAGTTTAAGCAGTTCGCCCCTTGGCTAAATACAGAAGAGTATTCAATCAAGTTGATGAGCCCATTGTTGTTGATGGGTCTACCTATCGGCTTGGCTGCTTTACTTGAGCATGGCTTGATTTACGGTGGCACCTTGATGGCGGGCACGATCAGTATTGCTTCGTTAGCCTTGCACCAAATCTTGCTGCAATGTTTAAGCTTTACTTGGAACTTCAATTTTGGTTTCTCACAAGCTGCGGCGATTTTGGTTGGCCGTGATTTTGGCGCGGGTAACTACGAAGGAATAAAAAGAACCTCGATTCAAAGCTTCATATTGGTGTCGGTGTTGAGTGTGGCGTTGTCGGCCGTGTTCATTATATGGCCTGAGATGATCGCTTCTATCTTCAAGTTAGACGATGGCACGGGTGCAATGACTTCACTACTGGCTTCTGTGATTTGGGTCGTTGCTTTGTGCTTTATTGTTGATGCTTGGCAACTACTGGCGATTAACCTGCTAAGAGGCATGAAGATTGTCTCTATGCCAACCGTGATGACTGCCATCGGTTACTGGGTATTTGGCTTGCCTGCGGCTTGGTATTTGATGCCTAAGTTCGAATTGGCAGGGATTTGGGGCGGAATCGGTGTTGGCTTAGGCGTGACAGGTATTCTGCTGCTTATCCAATTGATGCGTGTCATTCAAAAGAACAACCAATCTCCAGATTTGTCGAATCATGCTTATACGTGATTTGCTTGTGATGCTCGCCTTTACCATGGAACCTTGAACGATAAACGTTGTATTGCTGACCGAGAACTATCAATTACCAACAATGACCTATAAGCCCTAAATTGCGTACTTCGTAATTTAGACCTTGGTCTTACAGAAACCGAGCTAAAAGGTGACTAGAATGATTTGAGTTGCTCACCGTTTTATCAAGGAATACACAAATGGAAGTTGGATTGTTCTGGGCTGAAAAAGGAATGTTAGTGCTTGGCGCACTGTTTGTTTTGACGAGCATGATGCAGTATGGAAGACGCAGTAGCGATTGGAAAGGCGTGATTACGATGTTCTACAAGCGTATCCCAATGAACATCGCCGAATACAAATGGTATCGCCTGGGGATCGCGTTGTTGGTATTTGCTGTGATCATACGTTTCGCATTACTGATTTTATGGCCTTCATATCAGTTCTAGTTCTCTTGCATTAGCTTTGTTGGATAGCTCTCTATCATGGCTACATAAAGCCGTTCAATGAATGAGTCAGTCGAGCCTTAATAAACCCGCTTGTTAAGGCTGCTGTTAAATATAATAGTGCTATTACTCAACAGCAAGGATTGGCTATTACCTTTGTAGCATATTGTTTTTCATGAAGAATAATGCGAAATAATAGCTTACCCACCTGTTTCATCATTCTTACTAATAATCTGCACATAAATCCATTCACCCCGTACCTGATACCATAATGTTCTGTTACACTCGGTCGAATTAGCTTTAATTTGTCAGTGGTGCATTTATGTCGTTCCCAGTTCTTATATGTGATGATTCTGCGTTAGCAAGGAAGCAGATGGCTCGGTCACTGCCTAGTTCTCTAAATGCAGATATAACTTTTGCTGTTCATGGGCTTAATGCACTTGAAGAGCTCGCTAAAAACCAATTCAAATTGATGTTCCTCGACCTAACCATGCCGGAATTAGACGGCTATGGCACATTGGAAGAGATGCAACGTTTAGGCGATACCACGCCAGTTGTCGTTGTTTCTGGTGACATACAACCAAAAGCACAACAGAAGGTGCTGGATCTTGGCGCCAAAGCATTTTTGCAAAAGCCGATCGATAAAGAAGCGCTAAAAGCCATTTTACGTGAGCATGTCGAGCCGCCAAAACAACCTCAAATCATTACCCCAACCGCTTTAGAACTGCCAATACTTCGCAGACGCGATATCTATATGGAAGTCGCGAACGTAGCGATAGGCCGTGCCGCTGATGCACTGGCTCGTCACTTTAATGTGTTTGTTCACCTACCGCTGCCGAACGTTAACATCTTCGAAGTGAGTGAATTGCACATGGCACTTCGTGACCTAGCGGATAACGACCAAGTGTCGGGTGTTTGCCAAGGCTTTAGTGGAGAAGGCATTGCAGGTGAAGCGCTAGTTTTGTTGAGTGATTCCAGTGTGAGCGATCTTAAGAAGCTCATGAAGGTGCCAACAGAAAGCGAGCAGCTAGAAGAATTAGAGTTGTTGATGGATGTATCGAACATCTTAGTCGGCTCTTTCTTGAATGGGTTAGGGGAGCAATCAGAAGTTCGTTTCTTCCAGAGCTCTCCTGTGCTGCTAGGTCAACACATCTCGATTGATTCGGTGATTGAAAATACCAGCGGCTCATTTAAAAAGACCATGACGTTCGAAGTCAGCTACAACATTGATGGCACTTCTATCCGTTGTGACCTTCTGTTTATGTTCGTTGATGAGTCTCTGCCTCTTCTAGACAACAAATTGGCCTACCTAATGGAGGAGTTTTAATATGCTGAATCTTCCTGCTGAATTTGAACAGTTCCACTGGATGGTCGACATGGTTCAAAACGTCGATATGGGGCTGGTGGTCATTAACCGTGATTTTCAGGTACAAGTCTGGAATGGTTTCATGACGCACCATAGTGGTAAGCAATCGCATGATGCGATCGGTAAGTCGATCTTTGAACTGTTCCCTGAGATCCCAGAAGAGTGGTTTAGGCTCAAAACCAAGCCAGTCTATGACCTAGGTTGCCGTAGCTTCATTACATGGCAACAAAGGCCTTATCTGTTTAAGTGCCGCAACGTGAGGCCAGTAACTCAGCAAGCCGACTTTATGTATCAGAACGTCACGCTTAACCCGATGCGTTCTCCAACTGGGCAAGTGACATCCTTGTTCTTGTCGATTCAAGATGCGACTGCTGAAGCTCTGATGTCTCAGAAAAAGGCTTGACGTACCTTAAGGTGAAAATTGAATCGCCTTATAAGAGCACTCTGAAAACCAAATAAAAATGGCCAAGGTTAATCCCCTTGGCCATTTTTGTATCTGATCCTGTAGTAATGAGTTCGAACTAAAGAAAGGCGTTCCGTGTTCGTTAACTTTAGTCGAGTTGTTGTTAGGCTCTATCAACAGCGGCTTGTATCCGCTGGGTTCTCATAAATAAGCGCATCTAACCTGCCATATTTTGTGGACTTTACCCCGCTCATCCAAGTTTCGAACGTGCTAATCGATCTTGCCTTTGTACTTTATAAATTTCAGGGCTAATGAAAGAGGGCTGAGATCGGCACTCGAAGCGAAAAAAGTCAGAAAAAAATGAAATTATTTAAGAAAAAACGCATTTTTTGATTCAAGAAAAGTGTGATTTTTATGTGATTAAAGGGCACTTTTTTCACAAATTTGCCTTATCGAAGATTTTTTCGCCGAATTTGCAAGGGAAACGTTTGCGCAATAAACCGACAGCGTTTGCGTGAATATGTTGTTAAGTTATTAATTACTATGAATTTAGTAGGAAATGACGGGCGGGAAGCTTTTACCAGATATGGAATCTTTGAGAGGATAGCACAAAAAAAAATGAAATATCAGACTTGCTGTTAGTAAATCACAGCCTATAATGCTGAAAACCGGAGCGTCTGCCAACGCTCCGGTTTTTTTGTGTCCGAAACTCAGTAAAGCGTCTGCCAACGCTTACCGAAAACGCACGACACGTAATATGATTACAGGACAAATTATCATGCGTATCGAACAAGAACTTAAGTTAGGTTTCAAAGATGTACTCTTCCGTCCGAAGCGTTCTACCCTTAAAAGCCGTTCTCAAGTTGAATTAACCCGCGATTTTACATTCAAGCATAGCGGTCGTCAATGGTCTGGTACTCCAGTAATTGCAGCGAACATGGATTCGGTAGCAAGCTTTGAAATGGCAGCTGCTCTAGCAGAGCACGGTGTTATGACTGCAGTACACAAGCACTACACAGTAGAGCAGTGGGCTGAGTTCGCAAAAACAGCAGACAAGAAAACGCTGAACAACGTATTTGTTTCAACAGGTACTTCTGAAGCTGAGTTTGAGAAAACTAAGCAAATCATGGCGCTTAGCGACGAATTCGTATTTATCTGTATTGATATCGCTAACGGCTACTCAGAGCACCTAGTTGAGTATGTACAAAAAGTACGTGCTGAATTCCCGACTAAAGTTATCTCTGCTGGTAACGTTGTAACGGGTGACATGGTTGAAGAGCTAATCCTAGCTGGCGCAGACATCGTTAAGGTTGGTATCGGCCCTGGTTCTGTTTGTACTACACGTGTTAAAACAGGCGTAGGTTACCCTCAACTTTCTGCAATCATCGAGTGTGGCGACGCAGCACACGGTCTTGGCGGCATGATCATCGGTGACGGTGGCTGTTCATGTGCGGGTGACGTATCTAAAGCGTTCGGCGGCGGTGCTGACTTCGTAATGCTAGGCGGCATGCTAGCAGGTCACTCTGAGTCAGGCGGCGAAGTTGTAGAGCAAGACGGTAAGCAATTCATGAAGTTCTATGGAATGTCGTCACAGTCGGCTATGGACAAGCACTCAGGTGGTGTTGCTAAGTACCGTGCTGCTGAAGGTAAAACTGTTTTACTTCCGTTCCGTGGCTCTGTTCACAACACAATTTCTGACATCCTTGGTGGTGTACGTTCAACTTGTACATACGTAGGCGCAGCAAAGCTTAAAGAGCTAACTAAGCGTACAACTTTCATCCGTGTACAAGAGCAAGAGAACAACGTATTCGGTAAAGAGTAACGTTTAAAACACTTGTTTAAAATTCTAAGAATTGAGCCACTTTAAAGTGGCTCTTTTTTTACGTGAAATTGATAAAATCAATGTCATTAAACCTGCGCGCTAATAATCTGTCTAATTTTCAGAAGACGTTGGATTTAGAATGTGACTAACAGATTTAATGATCGCAGGAACTATGATGGTTATTAGTACTAACGTGAATAATGATGCCTCAAACCAGTGCCAACCTAATATACTTGTAGTATAAAAGTAAGCGCCTAAAGAGAGTGGTAGCGTCAAATTAAACACGATTAACGCAACTCCTGCCCAAACCATACCAAACTGATTCTCAAGTCCTGAAAAACCTATAGATAGATAGCACGTACCAGATATTGTAACAAGTAAAGCACTAAGGCAGCCTGATCTCATTTTGTTGCCTAGAATATCAACGAAAAAAGCAAAACTATCAGAACGCCTAATTATTTGAATTAGCATTCAAAAATTAATATTACTTTCAAATGCTATTAGTCTTTGTAAAACTCATTTATCGTCTCTTTAGTTGATTGTCACATGATTGTTTTTTCATTTGGTATCTTGAAAATAAGTTTATGCTTTGTAGTCGAAGTTTAATTCATGCCTAACATATGCTTTATACCAATCCGGAAAAT